>JAAZGQ010000195.1 GCA_012511135.1 Bacteroidales bacterium
ATTATTACAAGACTACAGAAGATGATGGAGGTTTTTCCAAACAAAAGTCCCTGGCTCAGGCCACTTTGGTTCAGGATCTGGTTTTTTCGGGCAATTTTAAAGAAGATGGTTATCCTGACTCCATAATAATTTCCACCTCAGGAAATATCTTTAATAATCCTGAGGATATATTTCAGGGCAGTACTACCTATGATGCCAGTAACGGGGTTATCTATGTAACCGATTCTTTGAGATTGCCTGCTACCGACTCCTGGCATACTCCAATTTTAATTGAGGCCGAAAACAGTTCTTACGGCAGGACTGCTCTCAATGCCAAGGTTTACAGCCGAACCAGCTACGGAACTGCTATACAAACTTCCGGCAACAGGTATCTCGAAGTGGAGGCTACCGGTACAACCATCTTGTCTAAAACCTATGTGGATTTTCCTATTCCTGACGTTTTATCGGCAAAATACGACATATATTGCCTGTTTGTTCCTGAAAGCATTGTGAATCGTATCAACCCGAAAGAAAATATGGTAAACATTTCAATGTCTTATGTAGATGCCGACGGAAGGCTGAAAAACAATGTTTCATTATTGAAAAGAGTCACCATTGATGCCAACGATACCACCCTGGTGCACGTGGCTCAAATGGATTTCCCCTATTGCAATGTAATAGACGAAAATTCAAGCATTAGTGATATATTGGTTAAACTGAGGATTGAAAATGCCGTTACATCCAGCCAGACGCGCTTGTATACAAGAACGATGCGTATCGATTGTGTTATTTTTGTACCGATCGAAGACTAAACCTATAAAAGAACGAATGTATTATGAAAAGAAATAATAGCTATATCAGTCGGATCGTTTTATCACTGGGTCTTTTATGGGTCGCAGTAAGTCTGAGTTCAGCAAACGCTGCAGACAATGCAGCAGAGAACCGGATCTTTGTGAAAGGCCAGGTTCTTAGTCAGGCTACCGGCAGTCCGGTTTTCGGTGCCAGTGTCAAAGCTGGAAAGACTTCTGTTTTCACCAATGAAGAGGGACGTTTTGAGTTGGTTATTCAAACAATCAACGATGTCCTGGTTGTTACCGAAGAAAATTTCATTGCCCGCGAATATCCTCTCCGTGGCAGGCAGGATGTTGTCATAGAACTTTATCCCAAGATGTTTGGAGAAAGTTATAAAAGCATTGAATTGCCAGGAGGGAAAGTGAAGAATTCGCAAATGGTTTCAGCCGCCAAAACTGTTGACCTGGGATTAAACCAGGCCGTTTCGGTAGATGAACTTTTTCAGTCTTCCTTGGGTGGTGACATCCGTTCGGTAAGCCGATCGGGTTTGCCCGGTATTGGAAGCCTGGTTTTTATTCGCGGTTTAAATTCTTTAAATGCCAAAGCTCAACCTTTGCTGGTTGTTGACGGAGTTATCTGGAACGATATTGCCGATGTGCAATCTATCTTTGAGGGCTTTCAATCCAATATTCTGATGAATATTGATGTGAATGACATTGAAAGCGTCACGGTATTAAAAGACGGTACAGCTCTATACGGAAGTAAGGCTGCCAACGGGGTAATCAACATTAAAACCAAACGTGGACAAAGTCCCGTCACCAAAATTGACCTTCGCATCATGGCCGGTATGGTTACTGAACCAGGGAAGCTCCCGATGATGAACGCAGATCAGTATCGTGTCTATGCGAGTGAATTGTTACAAACTGTCAACCAGAGCACTTTGCAAACGCCCCAGTTTCTTGATTTTCTGGTTGAAAATCCTGCCAATCCAATTTACAACACTTATCACAATGTGACAGAATGGAACGACGAGGTTTACCAGCGAGGCATCACCCAAGGCTATAATATCAGTGTGAACGGAGGAGACCAAAAAGCACTATATCATTTCTCCCTGGGCTATACCGGCAACAAAGGCATAGTACAAACAACCAGTATGGAGAGAATCAGTTCCCGCTTCAACGCCGATATCAATGTGGTGGACAATTTAAGCATTGGTATGAACGTGGGCTTTGCCAATATTAACCGCGGTATGATGGACGACGGGGTTAACCTTTATACCTCACCGACTTATATGGCTTATGTTAAGTCTCCATTTTTAAGCCCTTACTCTTTCACTTCTTTGGGTTACAAAGCCAAGGATTATGCCGATGCTGATCTCTTTGGTATAGGAAATCCTTCCTCTTTTATCCAGGGTTCTCAAAATAATTACAAAGAGTATCGTTTCAACATCGGCTTTATGCCGGTATACACCATCAATAAGCATTGGTCATTGAGTACGCTGTTTGATTACAACCTCAACAAATTTCTGGAGGATTATTTCAGCCCCATGCACGGATCTTATCCCCGTGAACTCGAAGGCTACGGTATGTCTGAAAATACCGTAAAAAACCAGTTGATTCGTACCACTTCTGTTTTTGACGATACTCGTTTGAATTATCGTTTGAACAAAAAGAGTTTTGATCTAAAAGCTTTGCTTGGCTGGCGTTACATGACTAACTATCTGGAAGCAGACTATATTGAGGCTCACAATTCAGGTACAGACAACAATACTACGGTGGGGAATTATGATTTTCTTCAAACCGATGGCCTGAACAACAGGACAAAAACGGTTTCTACTTATGCCAACGTAGATTTCAATTATTTGAACCGGTATTTTGTAAATGCTGCGCTCTCGGTTGACGGTTCTTCGCGTTTTGGCAAAGAAACCAAGGGTGGTTTTCAGCTCTTTGGGCACAGTTTCGCTCTTTTTCCCGGCCTTAATGCAGCCTGGCTGATTTCGTCCGAGTCCTTTATGAAAAATGTTCGCTTTTTCGACTATCTTAAGCTGAGGGCTGGTTTTGATGTCACCGGCAACGACGGCATTCAGGATTATGCCACCAAAGCCTATTTTGTCACACGGCGATATATGGATCAGGCCAATGGTGTAATTCTGAGCAATCTGGCCAACGAAGAACTGCAGTGGGAAACCACATCAAGGCTGCATGCCGGTTTGGATATGGCTTTGTTGAACGAAAGCCTGCTGCTGAATGTGGATGTTTATGATGCCACTACAGATGATTTATTAACACTCAGGAGTTTGAATCAGATAGCCGGTGTCGATTATTATTGGAGCAACGAGGGTAAACTTTCCAACCGGGGTTTTGAAGTGTCGGCCGAAGCTAAATTGGTCAACACCAAAAACTTCCAATGGAGCCTGGCTGCCAGTATAGGCCATTATCGTAATTTAATCGAAGAATTACCCGAGGGCCGCTACATAAACAATGCCTATGGGGCAGAAATTCTAACCGAAGTCGGACAAGCCGCCGGAGTCTTCTGGGGTTACAAAACCCAGGGTGTCTATTCTTCCGAAGCCGAAGCTCTGGCTAATCCCATGGCTATAGTAAACGATAACGGCTCTCTGACCTATTTCAAAGCCGGAGACGTAATCTTTGAAGATTTTGAGCAGGACGGCATATTAGACGAAAAAGACAAACAGATCATAGGCGATCCCAATCCTGATTTCTATGGCAACATTTCGACTAAATTCAGTTATAAAAAATGGACTTTAAATACTTTGTTTACCTATTCCTACGGCAACGAAGTTTATAATTATCTGAGAAGCCAGCTGGAATCGGGCAAGGATTTTGG
>JAAZGQ010000196.1 GCA_012511135.1 Bacteroidales bacterium
ACACTAGGGTATTAGTGTTATTTGATTGCAAGTAAATGTTTTTTCCACTGAATTGGAACATTCATACCTGAAAGTCTGGTGGGTTCTGTATCTACACTATTTGCTGCTTGTTTACACCATATATCTCCTTTTTCGATGAACTTTTTTAAGGCATGAATGGTGAATAAAGCAGAAGTCTTTTTGTTGTTTTCGGCACAAGTGTCGATAATTTTTTTAAAATCTGCTTTTGCTACTGCTTCAACAAAATCCAAGTGTGTAATTTCATTTTCTTTAAACGTATTGGTATCACAACAATAGTTGTAGATTTCATTAATTTTATCTTTATTGTACTCAAAACTATTATCGTCCACACCTTTTTTAATATTGGTATTGTCACTTTGCTTTATTGATAAAGACTGTGAAGCTTTTATAATCTCTTTTTCAATTACTTCTATTAATACATAAGGAAGCTCATGCTTGATTTCAAACATATTCCTTGTTATTTCACCGTCTTCTTTCAATCCACAAGTAAGGGATTTATAACCTCTTTTTTTAATTTCCTCTTGCTCTTTAAGGAGGCAATCAATTTCATCTTGATACAAACGGTTATTTTTATCACGCAAATTACCTTTGGCTATTTGTTGACGATAACTCCTCAGAGGGCCTTCAAACTCGTAAATATCATTCATATGTTTCCTGACAATTTCATTTTTGTACTGTGATAATACACGAGTGCATGAGTCAAAGAAATCTGAATATTCCACAAAGGAATCTCTGTACGCTTTTTGTGCTTCACTTTTAAAATAAGACAAACACGAGGATTGTTGATTCTTATACAACAAATACCCTTTTAGAACAATTTGAAAGTAATTCATAGTTGATTTATTAGAAGATTAGATTTAATGCAAAGATATTGAAGCCTTTTCAACAACAGAAATAAATTTATTTCGTTTCATTTAAGTTATATATTCCGCCATTCTAACTGAACTAAATATTAACCATTACTCCAGAATGCCTCATTTTATAAGGGTATAGATGCATAAAGGCATAAGGAGCTCTCGTACGTATAACAAAGATGAGGTTTGCGGGAATGTAATGATATTTCATTGAGACCAGTAAACGTGCTTAAAAGAATGATTTTACAGGCTTTTGGTAAGACGTGTTGGGCAAATGTTGGGCAAGTTATATAATCAAAAAAAGCTAACACCTGTAATACAGTTTGTTAGCTTTTTTCTTGGTGATCCGCCTGGGGTTCGAACCCAGGACCCCATCCTTAAAAGGGATGTGCTCTACCAGCTGAGCTAGCGAATCTAACCTCGATTTGCTTTCTTAAAAAGCGGTGCAAAGATAATGCTTCCATTTAAAACCACAAAACAAAACGAAATAATTCTCTCGTTTTTTTGAGCTGAACAGCCTTCCTATCACCGTCCCACCAGGCTACCAACCTTCCACCAGGCCACCAACCTTCCGGCAGGCCACCAACCTTCCACCAGGCTACCAACCTTCCGGCAGGCTACCAAGCTTCCGGCAGGCTACCAAGCTTCCGGCAGGCTACCAACCGTCCCACCAGGCCACCAACCTTCCACCAGGCTACCAACCTTCCGGCAGGCTATCAATGAATCAATCAATACAACTCCAGCCACTCAAAGTCATTGCCGCTGCTTTCCATGAAGCGGATGAAATCGCGGCTGCTTATGGTCAGCGAGGCCCGGTTGTCGTTGGGGTGAAAAGACAGAAATTCGAAGTTCTTGAGCTTTTGATCCAGGAATACGTACACATGATTATCAAGATCGTTGATCAGTCCGAAAGGACTCACCGAACCGGGCTGCAGGCCCAGGTAGTTGAGCAGGCGCTTTTCGGAGGCAAAACTCAGCTTGCCCTGACGCAATTTAAGCTCCAGGTCGCGGATGGCCAGGTTTTGTTCGCAATGAAACACCACCAGGTAATGCCGGTTGCCTTTGTGGTTCCTGAAAAACAGATTTTTACAATGAATGCCCGGCAGATGTTCCCAATATTGCCTGCCGATTTCGATGCTGGGGGCGGGCGGATGCTCCAGGTAATGAAAGTCGATGTTCAGCTCTTTGAGTCTGGCGTAAACCTGCTCTTGTCCAATCATAGAATTAATAACGATTTGGGAGCAAAAATCCTTTTTGCACATGATCAGTATAACGATACAAAGTTAGGATTTTTATTATCTTTGTCGACTGTTTTAAGCAGTAGAAATATGAGCGACGATATAAAAATAATCTTCTCCATGGTGGGCGTGAATAAAATCTTCCCGCCGCATAAACAAGTACTCAAAGACATTTATCTTTCCTTTTATTACGGGGCCAAGATCGGTATCATAGGCCTGAACGGATCGGGAAAATCTACCCTGATGAAAATCATTGCCGGGATCGAAAAGGATTACCAGGGCAATGTGGTGTTTTCGCCCGGATATTCGGTTGGCTACCTGGAACAGGAACCTAAGCTGGACAAGGCCAAAACCGTCAAAGAAATAGTGATGGAAGGGGTACAGGAAGTAACGGATGTTTTAAAGGAATACGAAGAGATCAATCAGCTGTTTGCTTTGCCTGAATATTACGAGGATGCCGACAAAATGCAAAAACTTTTTGCCCGTCAGGCCGAACTGCAAAACAAGATTGATGCCACCGATGCCTGGAACATCGACAATAAGCTGGAACGGGCCATGGATGCTCTGCGTTGCCCTCCCGACGATCAGACCGTAGAAACCCTTTCGGGTGGTGAACGCCGCCGGGTTGCGCTCTGTCGTTTGCTCTTGCAACAACCCGATGTGCTGCTGCTCGATGAACCGACCAACCACCTGGATGCCGAGTCGATCGACTGGCTGGAACAACATTTGCAACAATACCCCGGCACGGTGATTGCCGTCACCCACGACCGTTACTTTTTGGATCATGTGGCCGGCTGGATACTGGAACTGGACCGGGGTGAAGGTATTCCCTGGAAAGGCAATTACAGCTCCTGGCTGGAACAAAAGACCCAGCGCATGGCCATGGAAGAAAAACAGGCCAGCAAGCGCCGTCGTACTCTGGAAAGGGAACTGGAATGGGTACGCATGGCTCCCAAAGCCCGTCATGCCAAAGGCAAGGCTCGTTTGAATTCCTACGATAAATTGCTCAACGAAGACCAGAAGCAACGCGAAGATCGCCTGGAATTGTTTATTCCCAACGGCCCACGCCTGGGAAACAAAGTGATTGAGGCGCTGGACGTGGCCAAGGCTTACGGTCACAAATGCCTCTTTGAGCAGTTGAATTTCAGCCTGCCGCCCAATGGCATCGTGGGTGTGATCGGGCCCAACGGTGCCGGCAAAACCACCCTGTTTAAACTTATTATGGGCCTGGAGCAAGCCGACAAGGGCAGTTTCGAAGTAGGAGAGACGGTGCGGATTGGTTATGTGGATCAAAGCCACGAAGCCATCAAGGCAGAGCAGACTGTGTATCAAATAGTCTCCGGCGGCCAGGAATTTATCCGGGTTGGCGGCAAGGAAATCAATGCCCGGGCCTATTTGTCGCG
>JAAZGQ010000197.1 GCA_012511135.1 Bacteroidales bacterium
ATTGCCGGCCTGGAAGATTTCAGCATCACTACCGCCATTTACATTGACGAAAGCAGCAATATCACAGGCAACGGCAATTTTGTCTGGGCTTTTTCGACCAGCCCTGCCTGCGGGCAGTACACGGGAAAATACATGGCCTACAGGGTAAACCGCCAGCGTTACGCTTTGTCTATAGGCGGTTACAGTAACGAAGTGGCTGCTGTCGAAACCGGAACAGCTTCGCGCAAAGGCAGCTGGTATCAGTTGACTTATACTCAACAGGGAAGCAAAGGCAGCCTGTTTATAGACAGTACAGAAGTAAAATCCTCTTCCTCTTTGGCTTATATACCCAAAGATATCGGGCAGGCTACGAGCTACAACTGGATAGGCAGGCCTCCTTTCAGTTCGGATGCCTATTTAAAGAATACCCTGATCAGTGATTTCAGAATCTACAACCGGGCTTTGAGTCCGGAAGAAATCAAGGCTCTTTCCGCTCAAATTGCCGGGCTGAACGCCGCCATGAATCTGGAACTGCTCAAAGAAGCCTGGCAAAAGTTGAGCCTGGCAGATACCACTGACATCACCTCAGATATCCAACTTCCACTCAGTGCCGCCGGAGAGGTAGTTATAAGCTGGACTTCTTCCCATCCTGATATTATCAGCCACCAGGGCAAAGTAGAGCGCCCGGCAGCCGGAAGCGACACCGCTCATGTTGTTCTTAGGGCAAGTTTGAGCAAAGCAGAGGATACTTTGTACAAGCACTTCGAAATTAGCGTACTGCCCTTTTTTAGTCCCGAAATATCCGTTCAGCGTGATCTGGAGGCTTTGCCCTTTTCTGAGCTTGAAAACACAGTAAAATATAAGCTGCATTTGCCTTCTGCAGGAGCCGAAGGCAGCAGCCTGAGCTGGATTTCGGACAATACCGCCTACCTTAGCCACGAGGGCAATCTGTTGCAACAAGCCCGGGCCGGAGAAGCCGATGTTCTCCTCAATCTGCAGGTGACCGCCCGCAAGGAACAAGCAGAAGACAGCAGAACTTTTGTTCTCCGCATTCCGGCCGAACTCAGGTATTACGCTTATCTATTTTCCTACTTCACGGGTAATACGGGCAGCCAGGAAGCCATTCGCTTTGCACTGAGTTTCGATGGTTACAATTACAAAGCACTCAACAACAACAACCCGATCATCAGTTCCGAAGAAATCAGCCAAATGGGAGGGGTACGCGATCCGCATATTCTGCGTGGAATAGACGATACTACTTTTTATATGGTGGTCACCGATATGAAATCAGCGCTGGGCTGGAACAGCAACCACGGTATAGTGATGCTCAAATCCAAGGACAAGCTCAACTGGGATCATTCGGCTGTGGACATTTCCGCTGAATTTGATGAATTCAGCAGCATCAACCGGGCCTGGGCGCCTCAGACCATTTACGATCAGAACGCGGGCAAATACATGCTTTACTGGTCCATGCGTTCAGGCTCAGACATCGATGTGATTCATTACGCCTACGCCAACGAAGAATTCAACGCTTTAGCCACTGTGCCCAGGGTTTTGTACCACAGCCCCGATGCCACGGCTTGCATTGACGGTGACATCATTTACAAAGACGGTAGATACCACATGTTTTACAAAAACGAAGGTACAGGCAACGGCATCAAAAAAGCCGTTTCGGATTATGTAAACCGGGACTATCAACAACACAACAACCAATACTACCAACAAACCTCCTCGGCTGTGGAAGGCTCCTGCGTTTTTAAATTGTACGACTCGGATAGCTATGTATTAATGTATGATGTGTATACCAGCGGCCGCTATGAGTTTACCACCAGCAGCGACCTGGAGAATTTCAGTGTCATAGGAGGGATATCTATGGACTTTACGCCCCGTCACGGCACCGTGATTCCGATTACCCGCGAGGAAACCCGTCGCCTGGTGGAACAATGGGGCTACGGCTTCGATCCCATTCCCGAGGACACTGCTACAGCCCTGCAGTTTGTCCCCCTCAAACAAGACTTGCTTCTGTGGCCTTTGCCTGCCAAGGAACAACTGCATTTTAGGCTGAACGGCGACAGCAAAGCACAACAAGCGCTGGATGTTTTGGTGACAGGTCTGGACGGCCGGGTATGGATACGGGAGCTGAAAGCCCGCAACAGCCTCGACTGTTCCTCTCTGCCGGCGGGATCTTATATTTTGAGGCTTGAAACGGAGGATCGTACACATCGGGCGGTTTTCATTAAAAAATAAGCCGGGTGGTCTGATTAAAATAAAATCAGGCGGTTTTTATTAAATTCTCTCGATTGTAGATTTCCAGTCAAGCTGCGAGCCTGTTTTTTTATTACTTTTGCACCATCTTTTCCAGGCTGTTGTGAGGCAGCCCAAAACTATTGCAAGTGGATATTAAAACTGAAATCAAACGCCGACGCACTTTTGCCATCATTTCTCACCCCGATGCGGGTAAAACTACCCTGACCGAAAAGCTTCTGCTCATGGGGGGAGCCATACAGGTGGCCGGTGCCGTCAAAAGCAATAAAATCCGTAAAACAGCTACATCCGACTTTTTGGAGATCGAAAGACAAA
>JAAZGQ010000015.1 GCA_012511135.1 Bacteroidales bacterium
CTTCCATTATGCCCGGCAAGGTCAATCCCACCCAGGCCGAGGCCCTGACCATGGTCTGCGCCCAGGTGATCGGAAACGACGCAGCCATTACGGCCGGAGCCATGCAGGGCCATTTTGAACTGAATGTGTTCAAGCCCCTGATAGCTGCCAATTTTCTGAATTCGGCCCGTTTGCTGGGCGAGGCCTGCCTGTCGTTTCAGACGCATTGTGTGGCGGGCATCCGTCCCAACCTGCCCCGCATCAGGGAATTGCTCGACAATTCGCTGATGCTGGTCACCGCCCTCAACCCCAGGATCGGTTATTACAAAGCCGCCGAGATTGCCCAGACCGCCCACAGCAAAGGCCTTAGCCTGCGCCAGGCCGCCATCGCTTCGGGCCACCTGACGGCGGAGCAATTCGATGCCTGGGTGAGGCCGGAGGAGATGACGGGGGCGAATGATTGAAATTTTTACGGGCAGCTTTTTTTTGTTATTTTAGCTTCCTAAAACCGGCAAGTATGAATTCGGCAGTTTTTCTGGCTTATGCTTCGCGGCAGCGGGTGGTGTATTCCCCCGATTTTAAACCTCATTCGGAGTTGCAGCAGGCAGAAGGGGACTCGATGCTGACTGACCGTTTTGAGTCCTACAAACTTCGGATTACAAAACTCATACCGCAAACAGGGACAAAAAACCTGATAAGGGTGGGGTTGATTTTTGTTTTAATATGCTTAAATGCTGCATTTATTCTTTGACGGATAGCGATAATCCCGAATGTTTATTTACATTTGGAGCGATAAACAGTCGGGGAAACATTCAGGACTTCGATCCTGCCCGGACAGGCATTATGGATCTCGGCTGTAGCAGGTCGGCAAGAAACGTTTAAAAGAGATGCTATGAACAGAAAGGTGCTGATTGTAGATGACAAAACGGAGTTTCGTAATTTGACCAAAACCATAGTGTCGAGAGATTACGAAGTGGAGACTGCCGAAAACGGCCTGGCTGCCCTGGCTTTGCTCCAGGAGGGTTACCGGCCCGACCTGATCGTGACCGATCTGATGATGCCGGTGCTGGGGGGCAAGGGACTGCTGGAACAGCGCAAGGCTTCGGGTGCTTTCAAAGACATCCCTGTGATTGTGCTTTCGAGTATAGACAAAAGCGAGGAAAAAATTGCCCTGCTCAGTCTGGGAGCCGACGATTATTTGGAAAAACCCTATAATCCGGCCGAACTGATGGTAAGGATCAAGAAAATACTCAAATAGTTCCGGCTGAGATTCCGACGATATTTTAAACTTCTGTACCTGGTTTGTATGAATTATCGCATTGCTTGTATCGGATCTAAGGTTCTTTTTGAAGACAGATTGAATAAAACTGCTCATAATCTGTCTCTTAGATCTTTTGATACGCCTTACCAGCTCTTGCGGCAGGCCGGTGACTTCGATTTGGTTTTGTACTTTGAGTCGGGCAGCGAAGAGGACAAAACTCAGCTGGCTTATTTGTTGCCCGAACTACAGGACAGGCGCATTGTTTTGTTTGTGGTGGGCGAGCAGCCCGATGCTGCTTCCTATATCAAACTGGGAGTGCAGGACGTTTACGATTTCAAGGCCGATCTCGATTTATTGTTGCTGCGTTTTGAATTCATCAGGGATCACTACGAGTCTATGTTGAAGCAGCGGCACGAGCAATTGCCTGTTTACCGTTTGCCCCGCTGGAAAAGGCTTTTTGACCTGCTGTTTTCGTCCCTGGTGCTGCTTGGCTTGTCGCCCTTGTTTGTGTTGATGGCTCTGGCCATCAAGCTCGACTCCAAAGGCGGCGTGTTTTACGTGGCTCAGCGTATAGGCTCGGGCTACAGAGAATTTGGCTTTATCAAGTTCCGGTCGATGTATGTGGATTCCGACAAAAGGGTGGATGAGCTGCGAAAGAAGAATCAGTACACTATCAATCCCGAGGCTGCTCCGGATTTGCTGCTGCTGAAACCTACAGTTGGAAATTTTGACGCTTTTGCCGCCGGTGATCTCTTGTTTGATGCCGGGGCAATCGCAGAAGCCAGGGCTAAAGAATCGACTGGGAACAATACGCAAAGGGCTTCCATGCTGATTCACGACGAGGGCCTGGTGCCCGAGGAGGAAATCAAGCAGCAAAAAAGCCTCAAAAAAGAGAATGCATTCCTCAAAGTGAGCCGGGATCCCCGGGTAACCCGGGTGGGCAGAATCTTGCGCAATACCAGCCTGGATGAGTTGCCTCAGTTTTTTAATGTATGGAAAGGGGATATGTCCATAGTGGGCAACAGGCCTTTGCCCTTGTACGAAGCCGAATTGCTGACCACCGACCAGTGGGCTAAACGTTTTTTGGCTCCGGCCGGCATTACCGGACTCTGGCAGGTGACCAAAAGGGGCAAGTCGGGGGCTTTGTCGCCCGAGGAGCGCAAACAGCTTGACGTGGACTATGCCCTGAATTATTCTTTTTGGTATGATTTGAAAATTATTTTTAAAACCATACCGGCTATGTTGCAACACGATGATGTATAAGGAATTATGAAAAGATACCGAACCACAGGATTAATTATCAGCCTTTTGCTGACAGGCGGGTTCTTGCTGACAGGCGGGCCGGCCGCGGCTCAGTTTCCGGCCGCACAAAATTCGCAGCCCGCGGCTCAGGCTCCGGTCGCACAAAATTCGCAGGCAAGGCCCTCTGCCGGCTCCGATCTCCTGCCTGCAACTGCCATGCAATTGCCTGCCGCCGATTCGCTGCCTGCGGTTTTGCGCGAAGAAGTGTACGGCGTTTTTAAGCTGCCCGATTTGCAGTCATGTATCGATTCTACAC
>JAAZGQ010000198.1 GCA_012511135.1 Bacteroidales bacterium
CATTACCATAAGTCATTCCAATGGAAATCAACTATTCACAGCCAACGGAGAAGTGATTACCTTCGAAGGATTTCTTAAGGTGTACGAGTACTCCGAAAAAGAGAATGAGTCTGAAAACGGCAAGAGTAAATTGCTGCCTTCCGTGCAAGTCCATCAGGAACTGAATATGGATACGGCCCAGGCTGTTCAGCGCTTTAGTCTAAAACCACCACGCTACACCGAAGCCACACTCGTTCGTAAGCTTGAGGAACTGGGCATAGGCCGGCCCTCGACTTACGCCCCGACCATTTCAACTATCCAACAAAGGGAATACATAGAAAAAGGCAACCGGGAGGGCGAAGAACGCCAATACAACTTATTGGTACTATCCAAAACAAGGCAAATCAGCGACAAAAGCAAAACCGAAATGAGCGGAGTCGAAAAAGCCAAACTTTTTCCTACCGATATCGGCATGGTAGTCAACGACTTTTTGTTGGAATCTTTTCCTGACATAATGAACTTTCAATTTACAGCCACCGTGGAAAAATATTTCGACCAGGTAGCCGAAGGTGAATTGGAGTGGGTTAGATTGATAGACCAATTTTACAAAGCTTTTCATCCCGCCGTTTTGGAGGCCACTGCTTATTCCGGTAAAAAGGTTGGCAGCCGGCTTTTGGGTAATGATCCAAAAAGCGGGCGTCCGGTTTCGGTACGGATTGGACGATTTGGACCCCTGGTGCAAATCGGCACGGCAGAAGACGAAGAAAAACCCTTGTTTGCCTCCCTGAGAAAAGAACAAAGCATGGACAGCATAAGCCTGGAGGAAGCTCTGGACTTATTTAAGCTACCCCGTGAATTGGGCTCTTTCGAAGACAAAAAAATAAGTGTAGGCAACGGCCGTTACGGAAATTATATCAGATACGGAAATCAATTTGTTTCCTTGCCCGAAGAAATTGATCCTCTGGAAGTAAACCTGGAACAAGCTATCGAACTTGTTAAAAACAAGCAGGAAGAAGATCGTAAAAAAATCATCAGCAGCTTTGAACAAGATCCGGAATTATTGGTTTTAAATGGCCGCTACGGCCCTTACATCACCAAAAAGGGGCAGAATTACAAAATTCCTAAAAAAACCGACCCGGCAACACTCAGTTATGAGGATTGTCTTGAACTAATAGAGAAGCAGTCAGGAGATAGTTCTGTCAAAAAAGGCAGAAAAATTACCAGAAAAAAACCGACTAAAAAGAAATAAAACATCACTATGAAAACACGACAAAAAACAGGTTTACTTCTGCTGATCGTTCTTTTTAGCGTCAGTGTATTTACTTCTTGTATAACAGAATTTGAGTACGATTCCTCGCTTTTGATCGGCAAATGGGTTTCAGGAACAGAATATTACCGCTACAATGAAGATGGTACCGGGCTGACCTGGGATACAGCAGACGATGTCAGCGAAGAAGAAGCACAGGCTTTTACCTGGACCCTGGTCTACTCCACACTTACCCACATACACATAATGGAAATAGGCGGTGTAGTACCCAAAGTATATACAGTTACCGAACTTACTGCCACCAGCTTACAGTACGAGGACGAGTTTGGCAACACCCACAGTTTTACCAAAAGCGACTCCTGACAAAAGCCGCTTGAGTTTAGTGCCTGATTTATGAAAAAGGCTCTCTCCATAATTGCCCAAGTACTGGCTTACACCATCAGTCTGCTGGTTTTGGCTTTTGTTGTGGTATTAGCCTTGTTGTTGCATCCCAAAAGCCTCCAATCTCTGGTGCAGACTCAGGCAGACAAATACCTGAACTGTACATATGAAATCGGAAAAATCGACCTGAATCTGTTCCGGGATTTTCCCCAACTGGAAATTGAAATCAAAGAATTTTATCTGCTCAATCCTTTTGAGGGCTCTTCCAACGACACTCTTCTGGGACTTGAACAAATGAAGGCATCTCTTCATTTGGGAAAATTACTCTTCCGACAAGAATTGGTGATAGATTCTTTTCTCATTGACCGCCTCAACCTCAATGCCTACATCGATAATAACGGGCAATCCAATTACGACATCCTGAATCTGGAAACTGACCCAAACGATACCAGCTCCTTAAGTTTACCATTCAAATCCATTCAACTTGGACAACTTTGCCTGCAACAAGCCAAAATTCAATACACTGATAATGCCGACAGCCTATCTACTCATACAAGCAGACTCGACATAGGCCTGAGCTTTAATTACCAGGAGCAAGAAACAGACTGCCTTTTACGTCTGTTTAGTCCGGATCTGAGCCTGGTTATGGACGGGGCGACCTACCTGGATAAAGATAGCCTGGAAATCAAGCTTCCACTTTATTTTACAGATAATAAACTAAAACTGCAAAAGGCTCTGCTGGCTCTGAATCACATAAAGCTTCAAAGCAGCGGTTCAATTGAATTTCAGGATCAAGGCCTTTTATTCGACTTGGATTTTGAAACCAATCAAATAAGCATACAACCAAGCCTGGCAATGATTCCGACCGACCTGGTTTCACTGCCCGAGGGAGTCTGCGTGGAGGGACTCTTTGAACTTCAGGGCGAAATAACAGGCCATTACAACGACAGTGTTATGCCCGAAGTCCTCTTGTTTGGCTCCCTGGAAAACTCCTCTTTCAGCTACAATGATCCGGCCTTTGACTTAAAGGGAATTTCCACCGGTCTGGAGATTTTTGTTGACCTAAACCAACACAAAACTTCCTACATTCTTCTTTCGGATATCACTGCCAAGACTCATAAATCGAGCGCGGAGGGCAAAGTTTTAATCAATGATTTGCTTGCGGACGACATGCAAATGGAACTCGATCTTAATCTGGATCTGGATTTATTGGAAATAAAAGCTTTTTTGCCCGATGACATGGATATCAGCCTGATTGGAAGGGCCAAAGGCCCGGGTAAAGCTCAGTTTTATCTCTCAGAACTGATGGAGATGAATTTACAACAAATGCATGTTCAAGCCGATTTTCTTTTGCAAAATTTCAAAGGACGCTACGAAGATTATGCGCTTGAAACACCTCGGGGTAAGCTAAGCCTCACTATTCCCAACAACAACAGTCTTACTTCGCTGCTGAATGCAGAGCTGTACCAATGTCAGAGTTTGCATGCCTATATGGACAGCAGCCTGAAAGCAGAACTGCAACAGGCCGATGTATATTTTGAGCTCTCTGATGTGATGACTACTACGGACAGCATTGCGTTCTCGGGGAAACTAAATGCCGAAAAGGCATTCGTTTGGTACGATCAAATGGAAGCAGATATGCTCAATCCTAAGGCGGAAATGGCCATGCAGATGGACTTTTTGGATAGCACCTCCGTTTCTGATCTCTTTTTTGATGTAGAAGCCAGTCGGCTTTACGGCCAAATGGACAGTATTCAGTTGAATATCCAAAATCCTGTGGCCAAAATGCAAATGCAAGCACAGGATCAGGATCAGAGCAGTGCCCGGATCACTGCCGATTACTTCCATTCTGCCCTGAACCTGCGTTACGGTCAGGACACCATTCTTACCGAATCTCTCGGGATTAAAGCAGAAGCTACCGAAGATACCACAGAGGAACAAATTTTATTGCGTTGGAATCCCGTTCTTGAAGTCTTTCTGCAGGA
>JAAZGQ010000199.1 GCA_012511135.1 Bacteroidales bacterium
AAAGGCTCCAGTTTGATTCGTTTTTCTCTTATGGCAACCCATAGTTTTGAACAAGTGGATGAAGCCGTGGACAAAATGTCTACGGTGGCCAAAAAGCTGGGTGTATTTGAATTGGCAACTTTGGAAGTATAAAAATCAGGAAGCAATACATAGCTGAAAGCATAACAATCGGATTAGCATGAAAAAAGTAGTACTTATCACCGGTGTTTCCTCTGGCTTTGGAAAAGAAGCTGCTGTCTTCCTGGCTCAAGCCGGCTACAGAGTGTACGGAACAGTACGTAAAGACACTGAGCCACTGCAGGCTGTACATTTGCTTAACATGGATCTGACAAAAACAGAAAGCATTGACAGGGCTGTTGCTGAATTGCTGGAACGCGAAAATCGCATCGATGTCCTGATCAACAATGCAGGCATGCATTTGGGCGGCCCCATCGAAGAAACGCCCTCAGAATTGTATCGCCGGCAACTAGAGACCAACCTGTTCGGTATGGTGCATTTATTGCAGCTTGTATTGCCCCCTATGCGAGAACAGGGCAAAGGATTGATAATCAATTTCAGTTCTATTGGAGGACTGATGGGCTTGCCTTTCCAGGCTTTTTATTCTGCCAGTAAATTTGCTATCGAAGGTTTGAGCGAAGCTCTCAGAATGGAGGTTCAAGCTTTCGGCATCAAAGTAGTACTGGTCAATCCGGGTGACTTTCATACCAGCAATACCGTCAACCGCATCAATGTATGTGCCGGGAATGGCCCTTATTCAAAGCAATTTGAGCTGTCCAGAGCACGTTTTGAATCTGACGAAATCAAGGGTGGCCGACCTGCAGTGATGGCCCTCAAGCTATTGAAAATAATTGAGGCCAAAAAGCCTAAGCATCGTTATATTGTTTCTACTTTTGATCAGAAGCTTGCAGTTTTGCTTAAATACTTGCTGCCTTCTTCGTGGTTCATGGCGATTCTGGCCTCGCACTACGGGATTAAAAAATCTACTAAATAAAACGAGAGGATCCTTTCTTGCTTTTTTCTTGCTTTGTTTTCCTTGTGCAGATTGCAGAATGTATAATTTTGACATATCTTTGCAGTCAAGTTTGAGCTTATTATTTTCCCAAACAGAAAGCATTTTTTTAAACTATTTCTGGCGTATGAACGATACCATAACAATGAAAGACAGCATTTCGATCATAGATGCAATTGCGAGCAGTGATCCGGTTTTGATAAAAGAAAAATCACTGGATGTACTGAAGTCAATTATTCCCTGGTTATTGTCTCATGGTATTAAAATTGTACTGATTCTTGTCGTTTCTTATTTTTTAATCAAGGTTTTAAGGAAAATTATTCAACGAACCGTACAATTGACGATTGTGCCGGGCAAGCACCTTTCTAAAACAGCAGAAACTAAGCGCGAAAACACTCTGATAAATATTTTTTATGGGATTGCCCGAATTGTTATCATTACAGTTGCTTCTTTAATGATTTTAACCGAATTTGGCCTAAATATAGGTCCACTCCTGGCTGGAGCGGGAATTATTGGCCTGGCCGTGGGTTTTGGCGGACAATATTTAATCAGGGATGTTATTGCAGGAATGTTCATAATTTTGGAAAACCAATACAGGATTGGCGATGTCGTCAGTTTTGACGGAACCGGGGGGCTGGTCGAAGAAATTTCACTGAGAATGACAACAATCAGAGATTTAGATGGCACTGTACATCATATACCCCACGGCGAAATTCGCAAAGTATCCAATCTTTCAAAACATTTCTCCAGAGTGAACATGAACATTCGTATATCCTACAATTCCGATCTGGAACATGTTATCAAAGTTGTGAATCGCACAGGTAAGGAAATGGCTGAGGATCCTGCCTGGAAAGAGTCCATAGTAAGTCCGCCTCAATTTCTCAGGGTTGACGAATTTGCCGATTCTGCTATTATTATAAAGATTCTGGGCGATACCCAACCAATCAAGCAATGGGAAGTTAGCGGAGAATTACGCAAACGCCTTAAAATTGCTTTTGACAAAGAGGGTATTGTGATTCCTTTCCCGCAAACTGTAGTACATTTACCTAAATAAGTTGATTCCCTGATGTTTGAATTTTTAGAGCAGTATCCCATTTTGTTGCCCTTAATCATCTTTTTTGGCCGCATCATCGATGTAACCCTGGGCACGCTTCGCATTATTTTTGTGTCCAAGGGACAAAAAACACTGGCTCCGATTATCGGTTTTTTTGAGGTATTTATCTGGATTGTTGTGATCTCTCAGATTTTGTCCAGAGCCAATGATTTGGTTGCATACCTTAGCTATGCTGCCGGTTATGCAACAGGTAACTACGTGGGAATAATAATTGAACAGAGAATAGCTTATGGCGTATTGGTTTGTCGCATCTATACCAATAACGAACCCGGCCGGTTGATTGCCCTGCTCTCGGAGCGCGGCTACGGAAGCACTATAATCGAAGGTATGGGCTCCAAGAAAAAGGTATATATCATCGAAGCGGTGGTGGAGCGTAAAGCTATGAAAGAAATAGACCGTTTTATCAAGGAGTTCGACAAAAACAC
>JAAZGQ010000200.1 GCA_012511135.1 Bacteroidales bacterium
TCGGAATCCTTGATTTCGATTTCGATGCTGTCGTCCACCAGAGGAACCACAAAGACCGAAGTAAAAGAAGTCATACGTTTGCCCTGAGCATTAAAAGGAGAAACCCGCACCAGGCGATGTACACCGTTTTCACTCTTTAAATAGCCAAAGGCATAATCGCCTTCCACGGTCATGGTAACGGTTTTGATTCCGGCATCGTCTCCGTCCTGCCAGTTGGTGATGCTGGTTTTGTAGCCTTGTTTATCGCAGTAGCGTTGATACATGCGGTAGAGCATTTCTGCCCAGTCCTGACTTTCGGTGCCACCGGCCCCGGCATTGATTTTGAGCACAGCCCCGAGTTTGTCTTCTTCGTGGCGGAGCATATTTTTCATTTCCAGGTTTTCGATCAGATGCAAAGCTTGCCTGTATTGATCGTCCATTTCCTCTTCGCTCAGGGCTTCTTCCTTATAAAAATCATAGGCCAGTGCCAATTCCTGTACAGCCGTGTGAATTTCCTCGTAAGCATCAATCCAATTTTTGAGCTGCTTGATTTTACGCATCTGTTCCTCGGCTTCTTTTTGTTTATCCCAGAAACCGGGAGCCTGAGTCTTGACTTCTTCCTCTTTTAAAGTGTCAATTCTGCTATCGATGTCAAAGATACCTCCTCAGCGCGTGCTCGCGCTCCTGGATCTCTTTGATCTGGTCTGTGGTAGTCATTATAAATACATTTTTTCTATGACGTCCTTGTAATGATCGGCAATCACATTGCGTTTCATTTTAAGGGTGTTGGTCAATTCTCCGTTGGCAATACTGAAAGCCTGGGGCAGCAAAACAAAACGACGAATTTGTTCATAACCGGCCATATTCTTTTGCAGTACCCGGATCCTGTTTTCAAAAAAGCCATATATGCGCTCGTCTTTGAGCACTTCTTCCACATCGTCGGTATCCAGGTGACGGATGCCCAGTTTTTCCACCAGACTTTTCAGTTCTGTATAAGCAGGTACAATCAGAGCGCTGACAAATTTTCGCTGATCACCGATTACGGCAGCCATGTCTATGTATTTGTCGTTGCAGAGCACCGATTCTATACTTTGGGGAGCAATGTACTTACCGTTGGAAGTTTTAAATAAATCTTTTAGGCGTTCAGTCAGCACCAAATGCCCTTCTTTGTTGATGTAACCTATATCTCCGGTGCGGAAAAATCCATCTTCGGTAAAGGATTTGGCATTGGCTTCGGGTTTGTTGTAATAGCCCGGGGTAATGCTTTTGCCCTTGAGCAGAATTTCGCCGTTGTCGTCGATACGCACCTGTAATTTATCGATAAAACTGCCGACGCTGTCAAGGCTGAAGTGCTTTTCGTCAAAACTGGTAACGGTGGCTGTGGTTTCGGTCAGGCCGTAGCCATAATAGATAGGTATACCCACCGAGCGCATAAAAATCAGGATATCGTTTGAGAGTTTGGCTCCGGAAACCGGAAAGAGTTTGCCGTTTTCTAAACCTACCGCTTTTTTGAGGAAGGCAAACAAGCTTATTCTGTAAAAATTATAGCGCAGACTCAACCAAAAAGGAGGTTTGAGGTCCAGACGCTTGTAATCGAGATTATATCTTTTTCCCAGTTTAACCGCATGGAATACCAATTTTTGTACCAGGGGAGACATGGCGTTTATTTTTTCCATAATTCCACTGTACACCTTTTCCCAGAAACGAGGAACATTACACATGATAGAAGGACGAACTTCCTTGAGACTCTGCTGGATGTCGAGTGGTTTAAGATTTATATCCACCCGGATCAGCCTCGAAAAGCAATACAGGCTCCAGGCTTTCTCGAATATATGGGTCAAGGGTAGAAAGCTCATCGAAACATCGTTTTTATCAAAAAGATACAAGAGTTTGATGTCCATTACCCGCACTATTTCCAAATAGTTGCTGTGTAAAAGCTGTACACCTTTGGGTTCACCGGTGGTGCCCGATGTGTAAAGAATATTGGCCAGGTCGTCGTCCCGGCAGGATTTGCGCCGGGCATCGATCTGTTCTTGCAGACCCAGCAGTACTCCGTTGTGTATAAAGTCTTTGAAATAGACCGATTGATTATCGTTTTTTTGTAAACGCACATTGGTATCAAAAACAACGATTTGTTTCAGTCCGCATTCTTTATTGCTGACGGCCTCGAAAGCCCGGTCGTATTGATATTGTTCACCTACAAAAATCAGCCGGATGTCCGCGTCAGCAATGATGTATTCAATCTGGCTGGTTGTACTGGTAGCGTACATAGGCACACTGACTGCCCGAAGGCTGAAAATGGAGAACTCACTGATGATACATTCGGGCATATTTTGCGAAAAAATGCCCACTTTCTCCTGCTCTTTGATACCAAAACCGAGCAGAGCGGCAGACAAGCCGTTAGTAGAATCGTTCAGTTCTTTCCACGAAATACCTTTCCACTGATTGTCGGTATAATCCCGGTAGCGCATGGCAATCCGGTCACCGTGACTGGCTGCATATTCAGGCACCAATCTGGAAAAATGATGAATATTCATTTGATATAGAATTGATTTCAATGGCAAAAGTACGTTTATAATTTATATTTTTTTTCAAAAGCCTCAAGTTTTGTATTGTTTAAAGATATTCTTAGCTAATTTTGCATGTTGATTATCAATTATTATGGACTACAAAAGCAGCATAGATTTATTGAAAGAGCTTATAGCTTTACACTCCTTCAGCAAAGAGGAAAAGCTCAGGGCTGATTTTTTGTGCCAATATCTGCAGGAGCTTGGCTTTGAGCCCAAACGTACTGGCAACAACCTATGGTGCCAGGCGCAAGAACCGGATAACAGCAAGCCCTCCCTGTTGCTCAATTCCCATATTGATACCGTACGTCCTTCGGATTCCTGGACCCGCGATCCCTTTCAGCCGCAAATCGAAGGAGACCGCCTCTATGGACTGGGCAGTAATGATGCCGGAGCCGCCCTGGTTAGTCTGATCCTGACTTTTTGGCGACTGAGCCGTAAACCTCAGCCTTACAATCTGATACTGGGCTTGTCGGCCGAAGAAGAAATCACCGGGGCACAGGGGATAGAATTGCTTATGTCAGCCCTGCCGCCGATAGATCTGGCCGTCGTGGGTGAGCCCACCGGCATGCAGGCTGCCATTGCCGAAAAGGGTTTATTGGTGTTGGATTGCACCGCTCAGGGTAAATCGGGGCATGCTGCGCACGATAACCCCGACAACGCCATTTACAATGCCATCGAAGATATTAACTGGTATCGAACTACCATCCTGCCGCGTTCATCCGATTTGCTGGGTCCGGTCAAAATGAGTGTTACACAGATTCAGGCCGGCGAAAAGCATAATATTGTTCCGGACAGCTGTCGTTTTACCGTAGATATTCGTGTAAACGAGAAATACAGCAATCAGGAATTGTACGACTATATTTGTACTCAGGTTAAATGTGCGGTGCGTGCCCGTTCGTTCAATCTTGGATCCTCTTTCATTCCTCCCGCTCACCCGATAGTAA
>JAAZGQ010000201.1 GCA_012511135.1 Bacteroidales bacterium
GAGCCAATACCACTTATCCATCGGCCAGTACCGTATTGGTCAAACTCAGCGAAATGGACTCGCTGGCGGCCTGCGCCCGAGCTATTTTCGAAGCCGATCCCCTGCCGGTATCCAACATCGACTTAGGGGCCGTTCAGTATTACGAACTGATGAATCCGCATTTGTTTTACGACCTGAACGACTACCTGTCAGCCGTTTCGCGCTATCCTATGTTTTACAGTGAGTTTCAAAATCAGCTCAAGCGGACTGTACTCTACAAAGATTGCACCGATCAAATCTATTCAGCTTACAATGTTTCACACTGGTTCGATGTCAGCAGCTATTCGGGCTTGAGCGCCTACATTCCCCGCTACGACCTGCCTTACAGTCAAAAAATAATTAACCTCAACCAGGCCTATTTCCAAACCGCCTGGGCTCAGGCAACGGGACAAACCGCTCCCTGAAAACCACTACCCCTCCCGGAAAATTTTTCCTGCTCTTCCTGCCGGATGTCCGCATTTATAAAAACGGAAAGCCGGCCGGCTCTCCTCGCCTGCAAGACTTTTGCAAAAACAAAGCCTACTATTCAATAAATTAGGTTAAGCCCTCTTGCGGCTTTGTCATATTTAAATACATTTGCAAGAATTCTCATAAGCCTTAATCATAACATATGAAACTTAAGTTTGTACTCAGTCTTGCGCTTTGCAGTCTCATTCTGTCCTGTACCCAGGCTGTAAGCATCCCTACCAAAGATCAGGTGGGAGCCTCCATGCTTCCCGAAGAAATTAAGCCGGTAAAAGCACCCTTTGCGATGCCTCAATTCATAAAACCCGTCTTTCGCGATGCCGAAATCAACATTGCCGACAGGGGAGCCCGGGCCGACGAAAAAATCACCGTCATAGTTCAGGCGGCCATAGATGAACTCAGTGCCCGTGGCGGCGGCAAAGTCATAGTTCCGCAAGGAAGCTGGCAGAGCGGACGCATTATTCTCAAAAGCAATGTAAACCTGCATTTTGCCGAAGGTGCCGAAGTCTACTTCAGCGGCGAAGTCGAGGACTATCAACCCGCCGTATTTACCCGCAACGAAGGTGTGGAAATGATGTCGCTGGGCGCCCTGATTTATGCCTACAAACAAGACAACATCGCCGTTACCGGCAATGGCAAACTCACAGGCCCGCCCATGGATTGTGCCATTCGTAAGCAGGTACTCAAATCGGGTGTGATCGAAAACGTGATTTCCGCTCATACCCCTGTCGAAGACAGAGTTTATACCGGTTTGGGCGGAACTCCCGTGCTGCTGCCCATGTTTATCTCGCCCACTTCCTGTACCAATGTGTACATCGAAGGAGTGACGCTCGAAAGAACCGCTTTTTGGAACGTAGTGCCCGTTTATTGCGACGGCGTTATTATTCGGGGCATTACGGTGAATTCTGTGGGCATTCCCCGGGGCGACGGCATCGACGTGGAATCGAGCCGCAACGTCTTGATCGAATACTCTACCCTGAATTGCGGTGATGACTGCTTTACCATGAAAGCCGGTCGCTGCGAGGATGGTATGCGGGTAAACAAACCCACCGAAAATGTGGTGGTCCGTTATTGCCTGGCCAAAAAAGGCCACGGTGGCATCACCTGCGGCAGCGAGACTGCCGGCATGATCCGCAATCTCTACGTACACGACTGCGTCTTTGACGAAACCGGTTCCGGTATCCGCTTCAAGACCCGTCGTAACCGCGGTGGAGGCGGTGAAAACATCACTTACGAACGCATCCGCATGAATCTTTCGGGCAACGCCTTCAACTGGGATATGCTGGGTTCGCGCATGTACGTGGGCAAACTGGCCGACCGCCTGCCGGTGAGGGAACTCACTCCCCTGACCCCCTCCTACAAAAACATTACGGCCAAAGACATCATCATCGAAAGAGCCTCACAATTTATCAAAGTTACCGGCATACCCGAAACCCCTCTGACCAATCTCTACCTGGAGAACGTCGTGGCCGAAAACTGCGAGCGCCTGATCCAATTGCGCGACGCGGATCAGATTATTCTGAAGAACGTGCAAATTAGCTCCAAAGAAAACAGCATCAACGTATTGGACGGCCGCAACATCCTCTTTGAAAAAGTTACTTTCAGCAATCCCGAAGGCAAAATAGTCTGCAATGTCGAAGGCGAACTCAGCCGCAACATCCGCTTCGAAAAATGCAGTCCGGAGAAGCCGGAGAATTGGGAGGCGGCGGTTTTGAAATAAACCGGGAGTTCAGCGAATACAAGCGCTAATGTCTGGTTTAGCTGCAGAAAGGCACAAAAACTGCTTCAGTTTGGCAAACTGAAATCTGCATAAAAAAAACACCGACTATTGCTGAAACAGCTTTTGCGGATAGTTAGCGGACAAAAATCCGCCAAAGAAAGAAGCCAACAACTGTAATACAGACTGTTGGCTTCTTTCTTTGTAATCCCGTGGGGAGTCGAACCCCAATCGATGGAACCGGAATCCACTATTCTATCCATTGAACTACGGGATCGCACTTTTCGGGGAACAAAAATAGCGTTAAGTGAGAGCAAAAACAAA
>JAAZGQ010000202.1 GCA_012511135.1 Bacteroidales bacterium
GTTTTAGCCATTTTCTCCGAAAACTGCTCCACAAAATAGTTGACCAATACAGGAATATCCTCCTTGCGTTCACGTAAGGGTGGCAAATGAATAATGAATGTACCGATGCGATGAAAGAGATCGGTTCTGAACACCTTGGGATTGGAGATTTCTTCGAGACTCTTGTTGGTGGCTGCAATTATCCTGATATCAAAGGTTTGTTCTTTTTGATTTCCCACCTTGACGTATTTCTTTTCTTCCAGCACCCGCAAAAGCTTCACTTGCAGGTTATGTGGCATATCGCCTATTTCATCCAGAAACAAGCTGCCTTTGTCGGTGGTTTCAAACCAGCCGGCTTTGTCTGCAATAGCCACGGTAAAACTGCCTTTTTTGTGACCAAAAAATTCGCTTTCGAACAGGCTTTCGGGAATAGCCGACATATTGACGGCTCCAAACAATTCGTCCCTGCGAACACTCATATTGTGAATACCCCTGGCCACCAACTCTTTGCCGGTACCGCTTTCGCCTATGATTAAAACCGAGGTGTCGGGAGTACGGGCTACCAGGCGCATCTGGTTCTTTATTTCTTCAATGATGGGAGATTCTCCCATCATCTGTAAGCCCATTTCCTTGTCTACCCACTGCTTAAGTTGACTGTTTTTGTTCTTTTCTGACTGGAAATCTTTTTTCAACTTGGAAAAGCGTTGTGTTTTTTCGATAGACATCCATATATCAGCAGGTGTAAAGGGCTTTTTAAAATAGTCCACTGCTCCCCGGCGCAAAGCCTCGATAACTGTATCCATGTTGCCGGCATCGCTCACCATAATCACCTCGACGTGTGGATAATCGGTTTTGATTCTTTCCAAAACACTCAGGCCATCCATTTGGGGGAGCCGGTAATCGCAAATTACGTAATCGATCTTTTCGTTCTTGAGGGTTTCAAATCCGGCTGATGGAGCCTCTGCGGTAAACACCGTAAAACGTTCCTTGAGAATGGAAGACGATAATCGTCTGTAAACTGGGTCATCGTCAATAATTAAAATTCTACTGCCTGCTTTTTCCATAATTCAGTTAATTTTTCAAAGGAAGAAACACTCTGAATTCCGAACCCTTCCCGGGTTTACTGTCAACCTGAAGACTGCCGCTGTTCTTTTTGATAAATTCCTTGACCAGCATCAGCCCCAAGCCGGTTCCCTGCTCGTTTTCGGTACCACTGCTGGTGTAATGCTGGTCTTTTGCGAAAATGCTTTCCAAGGTTTCGGGACTCATTCCAATGCCATTGTCTGCAACACAAATAACAGCCTGTTGGTCTTTTTTGCCGGCACAAATCCTGATAGCTCCTTCCCGCTGCGTAAATTTTATGGCATTCGACAGTAGATTGCGTACTACTGTGTGTATGGAGAGTTCGTCGCACCAGGCATTGAGTTCTTCTTCCACCTCCACTTTGATGCTTATTTGTTTCTGCTCGGCATTAGGACGCAGTAAATCAATACAACTTTGTATAAGAACAAAAAGATCGGTCTCTTTAAATTCCAGCTGCTGACTGTCTGTCTGAATACGTGTCCATTGCAATAAGCTATTCAAAAGGGTACTGGTTTCTTTGGTACGTTCCTTAAGCAATTTGATTATTTCTTTGAGTTCATCTCCTTCGAGGCCGATATAACCCTGATCAATAGCCTCCAGGGTTTGAAGTATACCCGACAAGGGTGAACGAACATCGTGAGCGATGATGGAGTACAAACGATCTCTTGAACGATTCATTTCCAGTATGGTCTGTCTGGATTCCGATAGCTCGAGGTGTGTGTTTACCCTCACCCAAAGCTCCTCTCTGCGAAAAGGTTTGGTAATGTAATCTACTCCGCCCACTTTAAATCCTTCTACCAAATTCTCGGTTTGAGTGTTAGCTGTCAGAAAAATAACCGGAATGTCCGACCACTCTTCTTTGGCTTTAATCCGGCGACACACCTCGTAGCCATCCATATTGGGCATATTTACATCCAGAAGAATCAGTGAAGGTTTCTGCTGTCTGATTAATTGTAGTGCTACCGCACCACTTTCGGCTGTCTTAGTATCACAGCCATAGCTTTCAAGAATCTTGGAAGTCAACAACAGATTCATCGGATTATCGTCGATGACGAAAATAAGGTGTGTTTTTTTGCTAGACATAATAATCTCATTTTTGCAGGAAAAAACAAATCATCCCTCAAGTCGCAAATATAACATATTAATACTGGGTTTTTGTATTTTATTTAGATTAAATGATTATTGTTTCTGCTGTAAAATATTTTGCACGCTATTCCATTCATTCTCCAGGCTTTCGAGCAACATGGGCAAGACTTCAGGATCCTCGTGGTGGACTTCCATTTTTTTGGCAATATCTCCCAGAGGCAGCATTTCAAGATTGTATGCACTGCCTTTGAACGTATGTGCTATGGTTTTTACACTGACAGCATCCTGGTTCTCGCAGGCTGTTTTCATTTGTCGGATAAATTCGGGATATTCTTCGAGAGCCATTTCCAGAAGATTTTTCATCAGGTCTGCGTCCTTGTTGATCTTTTCCAGTAATTTATCTTCATTGAAATGGTGAATTCCCGATTCATACAAGGCATCCGTTTCGTACACGACTTTTTCGGAGCCTGGTACATTCTTGATTATTATTTTATATAAAGCTTCTTTTTCGATGGGTTTGGGCAAAAAATCATTCATGCCGGCCAGATAACAATTTTCCTTTTCCTGATTGGATACACCTGCTGTAAGAGCAATAACAGGTATTTCTTTTGCGCCGGATTTTTGGCTTTGTCTTATTCTGCGGGTTGCTTCCAGGCCATCCATTACAGGCAATTGTACATCCATCAGTATCATGTCGGGACTGAGTTTTTCGAACATTTCTATTGCCTCTTGTCCGTTGACAGCCTCATACAAATCGGCATTAGGCATAAAACTCTTCAACATATTGGCGATAACCAGCATGTTCATCCTGATGTCTTCGGTTATTATTATTTTCAGTTTATTTTTGATCGTGCGTATGGTTGATTCCTCTCTTTTAGACAAATTGTGCAGGTAATTATCGTAACTTTCCTCTCCACCGGCATAAAGTTTTTGTAAGTAATAGTGAAGCTCGACGGCTTTTACGGGCTTGGTAAGGGTGAAGATTATCTTCAACTCCTTGGCGGCGTGGTAAATAGTGTCGTGATCGGAGGAACTGTGCAAAAGAATAACAGGCAATTTTTCAGCCCCGAAGCGATCGTCTTTCCGCAGCAGTTTAATCGTTTCCAGACCATCAAGCTGAGGCATGTGATAATCTACAATAAGTAAATCGAAGTGTTTTCCTGACTGTAATAGTTTTAATGCTTTCAAACCACTGTCGCAGCCGCTGAATTCAATACCCCAATATTCAAAAGTACGTTCCAGAATGAGGCGGTTATTATCGTTGTCATCAACAAACAAAACACTCTTAATATCTTTTATGGGACTCAGGGCGTAGGCAGCATCATCTTTGTAGTTGAGTTCCAGCTTGAAATAAAACAAGGACCCTTCTTCAACTTTACTTTCAAACAGGATTTCTCCTCCCATTTTTTTTACGATGGAATTGGAAATAATCAAGCCCAGACCGGTACCTCCGTACCTGCGGGTAGTTGAAGTATCGGCTTGAGAAAAGGCTTTGAACAACTTATTTTTATCTGATTCTTTTATGCCTATACCGGTATCACGCACACTCACAGTCAATTCTCCTTTATTGTCTTCCCTGCGTGTAAAATTAAGCTTTAATTCCACTTCGCCTTCATGAGTGAATTTAACGGCATTGTTCAACAGGTTCACCAGAACTTGTTTAAAACGCACAGGATCCAACTCCATGTAACGGGGCAAATCCGGCTGCACATTTAGCAGCAATTCAATGTCCTTGTTCGAAGCCTGTATTTTGATGATGTCGGCTGCACTCTCAACCAGCTGCAAGACATCGGTCAACACAATGTCGAGCTCCAGTTTGCCCGCTTCGATTTTGGAAAAATCCAACACATCGCTTATAATACCCAGCAGTGAATTGGCCGAAACTATGGCGTTGTCCAGGTATTCTTTTTGCATTTTGTTCAAAGGAGTGTTTGACAACAATTCGGTAAAACCTATGACACCGTTGAGCGGGGTACGAATTTCATGACTCATGTTGGAAAGGAATTCCGACTTGGCATTGCAGGCGGTTTCGGCGATTTCCTTGGATTGTTGCAATTCCAGTTCCATTATTTTGCGTTCCGTGATATCGCTGATGGTAGCAAACACTTTCACGGGTTTACCATCTTTACATTCCATTCTGGCTTTTTGCAAAACGTAGCGCCGTTCTCCATCGGGTTTAATAATGAAATGCTCAATTTCAAACCTGGCGTGGCTGTTGTAGCAGTCGTTCATAGACTGCAGGAATTGATTTTTGTCTTCGGGCCGGAATTGCTCCAGCATGGAATGTATATCAGGTATATAATGCCCGGGGTCATGTCCGAATATACGAAAACATTGTTCTGACCAAAACAGTAAATCTTTTTCCACATCGTAATCCCAATGGCCTGTATTACCTATTCGCTGAGCTTCTTTTAGTTGTATTTCATTAAAGCGGATAATAGCCTCGTTCTTTTTTTGTTCGGTAATGTCGCGCGAAATATTACCGGTGAAAAGTACTGTATTGTTTTTGTCGTAAATGGGGTATTTTTTGGTCAGAATCATTCTTCTCTCACCGGTATGAGTGATTAATTCTTCTTCGCGCAACAAATATTCGCCCGGCTTTAGATTGCGGGCTCTGCGCTCATCATCCATATAGGTTTTGACAGGCTCTTCCCCGGGTGGGATATTAAATATCTCGGCATCTGTTTTGCCGATAACCTGAGTAAAATCGTCGTAACCGGCCGACTGGGCAAATGCTTTGTTGGCAGCAAACACCCTCAGCTCTGAATCTTTTACAGTGATAATATCATCACTTTGTTCTACCACGTGCAACAGAGCCATAGCTTGTTGTTCGGCTCTTTTGCGCAATTTTTCCTGCTTGTCGAGAGAACTGTTCTTGCTCAAAATCAGAAAAAAACTTAGCAACAACAACACCACGCCCAGTGCGTAAAGTGCATCTTCGGTGGTTTCGGCTATTATTAACTTTCGCCATTGGCTGACCGGATAGTCAATTCCCAATAATGCATAGACCTCTCCTGTGCGCTTGCTTTTTAAAGGCACGAACACACTGATCCAGGTTCCCCTGCGATCAGCCGAAGGATCGGTAATGCGCGGTTGCGCTTCAAAAAAAGCATTTTGTGTTTCTTCGTCGGCCTCAGTATATTCCTGTCCGGGCGGAGAATAATCTTCTGAATCTGAAGGCTCTGAATCTACAACGAAATAAATACGACCATCCCTTTGTTTCATTAAATAAATAAAGCGTACTTCTGAATGCAGTTGAACCAGATCCATTAATTTATCTTTTACTGAGCTATAATATTCAGAGCCTTCATCCTGAGCTATTCCCTGTAGTTGTTCAAGTCCTTCGGAATTTATTACAATCTCGATGGTTTGGGCAAAATCCAGCGCGTTTTTCTCCAAAGTCTTACTAGCCTGCCTCCAGGAATTGAACATATAAAAAACAAATAAGATCAAAGAGAAACTTATGCCGATAATCAATAAGCGTTTTTTGTAAGAGGAATGATGAACGCTTAAGCTTTGATCTTTGTTAGCCTGGTGTTTTTTCATGATTATTTATACCTCGTTTGTAATAATTTCTTTTAGTGTCAGCCACTCGCTTCGCAATTTTTGACTCTCGGATTTTAATAAAACAGCATCTGTGGCATTTTGTTCCACCACCCTGGCAAGACTGCCCAGACGTGTAAACTCCATATTAAAGGCGCTGCCTTTGAGTCTGTGAGCGGCTGATTTAATCTTATCAGGTTCCAGGGCATTGATACTTTCTATAAGTTCATGGACATCTTTTTCAAATTCCTTCAAAGACTGCGACATTAACTGTTTGTACAAATCTTTATCATTCAGTATTTTATCAATCAGATTGTTTTTATTGAAATGCAAAGAAA
>JAAZGQ010000203.1 GCA_012511135.1 Bacteroidales bacterium
AGTACCCAGAGCCGGGATCGAACCGGCATGGAAATGAATCCACTGGTGTTTGAGACCAGCGCGTCTACCAATTCCGCCATCTGGGCATTAGCGGCTGCAAAAGTATGGTTTTTTTTTGAAATGACAAGCATGGCTGCTTTTTTTTGTTTGTCGAAAATCTGTATGCATTAAAAAAGTATAAAACACCAGACAAAAAGAGTAGAGTACTTGTCTATATGTAAAATACACATTACATTCGCAGCATTAACCACAAAATTCTATTCTTATGAAAAAAACCTATTTGTTCCCTCCGGTGTTCAAGTGGATAGGCTGGAGTATTTTTCCCTTGTTTTTTGCTATGGGCGTGGCTTTACTCTTTTTTGACTATGGCTTTTTCGATCTGAATTGCAAGGTCTTGGCTCTGATTAATGACGACAGTTATTTCGAAGTGTTACGGGATGATATTTACCAGGAGATTATTATTGTCGGTTTAATTGTTTCGATGATTTTCATCGCTTTTTCCAAAGAAAAAGACGAAGACGAGTACATCTCCCAGATTCGAATGCAATCGCTGGTTTGGTCTATTCTGATCGGTTCGGTTTTGTTGATATTGGCCACTGTTTTTGTGTATGGATTTGCTTATGCGACAGTGGCTTTTTTGAATATGTTTCTGATTTTGTTTTTGTTTGTCATTAAGTTCAATATTGAACTGCAAAAATTCAGGAGGACAGGCCGTGACCAATAATTTAAGGGTGGAGCGTGCCATCAAAAATATAACGCAACTGCAACTGGCCGAAGAGCTGCGGGTGAGCCGTCAGACTATCAATGCCATTGAATTGGGTAAATACGTGCCTTCGACCCTCCTGGCTCTGAAGATCGCCCGCTATTTCCAAAAGCCGCTCGAAGAGATATTCAGCCTCAGCCCGGAGGACTAAAGGACTCTGATTGTACAAACTAAGCTATCCGGCAGGCCTCTTTGGGTGGCTCCTGGCCTGGATGATCGTTGCTCTGATTGTACAAACTAAGCTATCCGGCCCGAAACAAAAATTTCGTTGCCGGGCAGCTGTTCGGGACTTTATTGTTTCGGCTCACTTACTTTCCAGGTGGTTGTCCTGCCCAGGCCCATCCAGGCTTTGCCTATGAATCCGCGGATGTTGAGTTTGCTGTCGCCGTCGAATTTCATGTAGCAATTGTAGGTTTTGCCGTTGTCCGGATCGTAAATGCTGCCGTCTACCCACTCTTCGGATTTGGCATCGTATTTAAAAGCTTTGAGCAGTTCCAGCCCGATCAGGGGTTTGTTTTGCAAAGCCTTGTCGGGATTCTGATCATCTACTTTGGGTTTGCCGTTTTCGTTGGGTTCTTTGAGCCAGACAATTTTGCCGTAGTATTTGCCGTCGGCGGCTTTGAAAATCTGCACCTGTGAACTTTCTTCGCCGGTGTCGTCGTTAAAGGTGGTGTAGAAACCGATGATTTTGTCGGCCTTGTTTGGCGCTTGTGCATTGCCGGCCAGCAGGCTCAACATAAAGAGGCAGGTAAAGAGGGAAACAATTTTTTTCATAATATCAGGGTTTAGAAGCAACATAGGCACAAAGCATATGCTTGTGTTGCTATAAATGATTCGAAACGATTCTTTTTAGGCTTTGTGCCGGGACAAAAATAAGGCTTTTTTGATAAGACAGGCATAAGTCGAAAAAAGTTTTTAATTTTGATCGTTCAAAACCATAAACATGATCCACGAAAAATACCTTGACAAAGTAGATCCCGTCCTTGTTCAAAAAGCTTCGGGAGAGGTGCAGCCTTTTGAAATCAAAAAACTGGAACTTTCTTTACGAAATGCCGGAGCCCGCAAAGAAACCATCGCCGATATCCTGGCCAACATCCAATCCTGGGTGTACACCGGAGTGAGTACCAAAAAAATATATTCCAGGGCCTTTAAATTGCTCAAGCGCGAAAAAACCATTTCGGCCTTGCGCTATAAACTCAAACAGGCCATTATGGAGTTAGGGCCCACCGGTTATCCTTTTGAACGTTTTATAGGTCAATTGTACCAGATACAAGACTACGAAGTACAAGTTGGTGTTGTGGTGGAAGGTTACAGTGTGATGCACGAAATGGACGTAATTGCCACCAAAAACGGTGTGCAGCAGCTGCTCGAATGTAAATACAGTCAGGATCAGGGGCGGCATGTCAGCGTGCAGGTGCCGCTTTATGTCCGTTCCCGGGTGGACGATATTGTGCGCAAACGCAAGGAACATCCTTTGTACAAAGAGTTACGTTTCGAAGGGGGGGTGGTGACCAATACCCGCTTTTCGACCGATTCCATACAATACGGCCGGGCAGCCGGTTTGCATTTGCTGGCCTGGGATTATCCTGCCGGTGAAGGGCTCAAGGAGTTGATAGAAAAATACAAATTGTACCCGCTTACAGTATTGACTACGCTTACAAAAAAAGAGAAAAACCTCTTAATGGAGCGTTTCGTGGTGAGTTGCCGTCAGTTGAAACAACAACCCGAATGGCTGCAGGAGCTGGGCCTCAATCCCAAAAAGAGCAGGGCTGTACAGCGGGAACTCGATGAAATTTGTTTGTAAAGCTCAAC
>JAAZGQ010000204.1 GCA_012511135.1 Bacteroidales bacterium
AGCCCCATGCCCAGTTCGGCTTCCAGCCCTTCGTCAGGTCCCTGGATTCTGATTCGGATAGCTTCTTCGTATGTATCCAGCGTTCTGGTGGCGTTTATTACCCGTTCATCAGAACCAAAGCCCGCACCTATCCTGAAATGAAGATGCCTGGAAGGCTGCCACACTACCCCCGCGGTAAAAGCCCGGCGGTGAAATTCCTGCCCCGAACCGCCTACAATCAGTCCGTCGGGCAAGGGGGTATCGTGTATGGCACTGCCCTCACTATCTGCCAAATACAACTTTTCTCCCTCGTAAACATACTCGTAATCGGGCTTTCGTCTGTTGGTTTTATAACTCAGGTAAAATCCTCCCTTACCGATCACCAGGCCGGTGCTCAGGGAGTAGCAGGAAAACACCTCCGGAAACGCGAGCGATCTTCCCTGGTCCATAAGACTTTGTGCCCGGTTTGCCGAAATATGCAGGCCGGGAGTGATAAACCAGGCGATCGATGGTTTGGATGAAGGAGCTGCCGCTTGTTTTTTGGGAGCTTTGGGCACTTTGGGCGGGCTGGTAAAGAGCTCAGTGCCTTGTCCGCTGAGTTTATCTTCGACCGGCGTATTCAACGACTCCTGTGAGCTTTTATCCGCCTCGGTCCGGGTTGGAGTCTGTGTTTGAATGCGTCGGGAATCTTCTGTCTTTGTGGGAGTTTGAGTCGAAGTTTGGGTTTGAACCGGAATCTGGGTTTGAGTCCCGCTTTGGGTCGAAGTTTCGGTTTTGGTCAGCTCCTGCGCAGTTTGTCCTGTTCTGATCAACTGATGAGAAAGCACGGCAGCCTTGGTTTCGGTAACAACAACAGTTTGCGAAAAAGGCTCGTAGCCCTCTTTGGTGAACCGAATCTCGTAGCTTCCCACAGGAAAATCGGGATACATCTGCGGAGTCAGCCCGTTGGCTTTGCCATCGATGGTAATCGCTGCTCCCGGTGGTATAGTGTTCAGATCGAGTATACCATACATTATGCTGGGAGAACCAATATCGTAGTTACGTACTTCGCCGTTTTCGAGATTGATAGACTTGATGGCCGCGCGATAGCCTTCTCTGCGGGCTTCCACCAGGTAGGTGCCGCCCGGCAGGCGGCCTGTCCAGCTACCCCTGCCTTTGCGTTCTTCGTTGATCCATATTTCGGCATCGGGGTCGGTGGTAAAGGTCGGGGTGGCAAAGCCGGCCGGCATAGTCAGAACAACTTGCATAGTGTCGTTCTCGTTTACTGTAACCAGCTGGCTGGCCTGACGAAACATATCTTTGACCACCAGCACCCGGTACTCGCCTTTTTCCAGTTTATCGCTCATCATAGGTGTAGTTCCGGCTTGCCGGCCGTCTATCAACACCGTGGCTCCCGACTCGGGCAGTGATTCTATGTAGAGAAAGCCAAATTTGGGTTTTAAACGGATTAAGACTTCTTTGCGCTGATCGATTGTAACTATAATATTCTGTTTTTCGGCATAATAAAGTGGCGCTGTGACTTCGCATTCGTGAGTGCCAATCCGTACCCGCCGGGTAACGTTGCCTTCTTCGTCCGGAATGATCAATTCCCCGTCCAGTGTGACCAGGGCTTCTTTGGGTTCTACGGTAATCACCAGATATTGCTCTGTGATGGTTGGCCTGACGATAGTCTCCACCACCGCCGTGCTTACGGTCATTTCGTAATCGCTCTTGCTCTGAAGGAGCTCCTTGAAAACGTATTTATACACCGAAAGATCGGGATGGGCTATTTCGAGGTATTCAGCTTCGGGCGAAATATACAGCCAGATGGCCCCCACCGGGTAATCTATGCTGACAATCTGTGATACGGCATCGGTCTGAAAGCGCAGCCTTTTTCGCTGGGTATCGTCCAGATTGCGGGTATTTATTTTGATCAGGGCACAAATTTGTCCGTTGTGGTCTTTCTTTTGATTGGTCAAAGCCTCTCCGCTGGATACTCTTTTGAAATCATCCACATGAATTTGTGCTTTGGCCCCTGTAAGGATAAAGACAATCAAACACCAGATTACACAACATTTCCTCATAGACAAAGCATTGCGTTTGCTTCGTTACCATTCTCCCAATTGATAGCCATAAGGCCTGGTTATAATAGTCTTAGCCGATAAAAGCTCGTTTTTTTGCTTGTTCCACACCCTGACGTGAATGACAGGCAAATCACCGGACAAATCGACCAAAAGAGTCAGATAGCCTACATCGTTATAATTGTTGGAATAATAATTTTGCTTGAGTTGCACACCGTAAATTTCCTGGCCCGCTTTTTTCATCATATTGATGTCTTCAAACCGCAGGTTGATGTAATTCTTGCTTTTGAAACTGCGTTGAAGGCTTTCCATGAATTCGGTTTTGCTTTTTTGCTCGTATTGAATATTGTCCTTGACAAAATTTTCCATATCCTTTGAAACAGCCGTTCTTTTCAATTCTGTACCCACTATAATCAGCGCCGAATCGGAAAAAATGCTTTCCAGGTAATCGTAGCGCTTCAAAGCATAGGCTGTTTGATAATTCTCCAGGAAATTGATCAGCAACAATTTGGAACCTTCGTCCCAATCCTTGTCGTCTGTCAGGATATCGTTTTCGGTCTGCCGGGTGAGCGTAAAAGCTACGGAACTTATTTTGAGCTCAGGGCTAAACCTGAAACAGAGATCTTCGACAAAATCCTTGTTGTTGGCCGTTGTAAAACGAAATTGTACCGGTATGCTTTTGCAAAGCGTCTGATTGCCGTCTTTGAGAAAACGATACTCAGGTTCTCTTACCATGCGTACTTTGCCATACGACAACAAAGTAGTGAACATTTCGTAGCCTTCGGGGCTGAAACAATCCCTGGCTTCTGCGGGATTACCCGATTTCAGAGCCTCTTCTATTTGGGACATTGTGCCCAGCATACTGTCCTTGTCGCTGATGAGTACGGCGTGCTTGTCGGTGATACTTTCGGGTTTTAGTTCAAAGCATTCAACAGGCTCGGGAAGGCTGAGCTCAGGAATTTCCAGGCAAACGCTTTTGTTCTTATTTTTAAAACTCATCTCGCCCAGGGCGTTCATGACCATCTTCAATTCAGAATCGTAATTTTCGGCTTCGCGGGTGTAAGCCACTTCGATGTACAGGGGAAAATCTTTGGCCGGCAGCATATCGTCAAAATTGGCTGTTCCCTGGCCGTCTTTGGCTTCGTAAAGCCTGGTATTCCGGAAACCGTTCCAATAATAATAATCCAGCTTGTTGGGCAAGACTTGTCCCCGGTAGGTAAACAACAAATTGATACACATCTGTTCAGGCTTGATTTCGGAGACCCGGACATCGATGCTGGAAAGGATTTCTTCTATTTTCCCTGGCAGCCAGATATAGGCTTTTTGTACGTTACCCGCTTGGTCGTCGAAACTTATGGCGGCTCCCCGGGGGTGGGAACGCAAGAGGGCCAGGCCCCAGTAGTAGTATTTCAGGGCGAGATTGATTTGCAACTTGGCTTCCTGCTCCTGCCCTTGTTGTATAAAGTCGATCACTTTTTCCTGCCGGGCGGCGTAGCTGCGCTCTATTTCTTTGCGGTCGACGTAGCGGAACACCCTGTATTTGTAATCCTCTCCTGCTTCCTCAAGAACTATTTGTTCGACGTTTTCGAGCGAGGCGCAGGAATAGGATCGTACAATCTGGCGGGCTTTTTCCTGAAACTGAAAGTCATCGCCTACCCGGGTTTGCTCCCAGAGGGTTTCCAGTTCTGAACTGATGTTGGTTGATATTTGGTCGATCAAAAAATTCATGGCTTGCTTGTCGGCCGTTTCCATGTCCTTACCCAAACCTTCGCCGCAGATATAATTGGCAGCGTCGTTTCTGATGCTTTGCATTCGTTGCAGGGCAAGCTCCTGCTGGGCGTAAGTCAACAGGGAAAACATCAGGAGAATCAAACCTGAAATTATTCTGTGAGTGTGCTTCATTGAATTCTGAGGATTTTGCAAAAAAAACCAAAATTTTAAACACAAAGATATGTTTTTTTTAGAAAATCCGCATCGGTACTGTAATTTCTTGAAAAAATATTTATTTCATTTTGTTGCAAGAATTAACAAGAACAATCTTCCTGCAGATTAATTATTAACATTTCTGAGTATCCGTATGGTGATAAGCTCCCGAGGCTATACTTCATCATCCTCGGACTCTACCTTCTGATAGTCTCTCCACTTAATATCTGATGTGTATCGTGCCGATATTTTAACTAGCCTTTCAAACAAATCGTCCGTCGATTCGGTGGAATCACGAAATCTTCTACGATTGAATTTCCAACAATACTCGTTTAGATAGAGCTGTAAGAATCGCTTGTCTACATCCTTATGTATTGCCAAAATACCATTACGACAATCCAGGAGTACCTGTGATTTCCACAGGTAGGGCAAGCTGGCAACAATGGCTCGCGAATAGACTTAAAATAACTTACGCATGATTCCAATACCCGCCAGGGCGAATGGTTACGGTATACATCTACACCAAAATGTCAAATCCT
>JAAZGQ010000205.1 GCA_012511135.1 Bacteroidales bacterium
CTACACCGGAAGTTTCTTTTTATAAGATTTCCGGTTTGTCGGCTCTTTTCCCCCGCTCCAGACGTTTTGGGTCTTATCATCTGGGCTGGCTGGACAAGAACGAAATTCATCCGGTGGATATTTTAGCCGGTGCCTGCATGTTGGTCCGTAAAGAAGCCATTGGCAAAGCCGGCTTGCTGGACGAAGATTTTTTTATGTACGGCGAGGATATCGACTGGTCTTATCGAATAATAAAAGCCGGCTACCGGAATTATTACTTTCCTCCAGGGCGCATACTTCATTACAAAGGCGAAAGCACCAAAAAAGGCAGCCTCAATTATGTGTATGTATTTTATAAAGCTATGGCCATTTTTGCCAAAAAGCATTTCCTGGGCAAAAGCTTTTTCTATGCTTTTCTTATCAATGTTGCTATATCATTGAGCGGAGCCTTTTCTTTTTTCTCCGGTTTATTTAAAAAAATCCTTTACCTGTACAAAAAAATCAGCTCTTCGCCTGCAGGTGCTGTTGTCTTGGTTTGGGGCAGTCCCGGGGAATTTGAAAGAGTTCGTGATTTGTACAAAACGGCTTTGGCAAGCAACAGGAAATTTATTCAGGTGACAACAGAAAAACAGTTAAAGGAGGCTCTCAAAGACAAAGCCGTCAATGAACTTATATTTTGTATGGCAGACCTGCAGTATACTAAGGTCTTTGATTGCATGGAAGAATACGCCGGCAAAAATCTGATCTTTAAAATGGCCCCCGGTATAGGGCCGCTTATAATAGGAAGTCATGCCATTTTTAGTCGCTGATTATTCAACTAGATTTCCGGGCTGTATTTTTTTCGCCAGCTTTGATTATATTGGTTTTTCTTCCTAAAATTCCGTAATTTTGCAATCCACCCGAAACAGATCTCTTTATGAGCACAACCAACGAACAATTTGATGCCGTAACTGCCAAATGCCGCGGCGTATTCTCAAAAAAATTGCACGATTACGGAGCAGCCTGGCGTATTTTGCGAATTCCTTCCGTTACAGACCAGCTTTTCATTAAGGCCAACCGAATACGTAATCTCGAAATCAAGGGAGAAAGTAAAATTCAGGATAATATCGCGGATGAATTTATGGGCATCATCAATTACGCCATAGTCGGTTTGATTCAATTACAACAAGGTTCTTCAGAAAGGGTGGATATCAGTCCCGAAGAGGCCCTGGCTCTTTACGACGAAAAAATGGAAATGGCCAGGCAATTGATGCTCAACAAGAATTTTGATTACGAAGAAGCCTGGAGAGGCATGAGAATAAGTTCTTATACCGATCTGATCCTGATGAAAATAAACAGGGTTAAGCAAATCGAAGATTTGGGAGGTCACACGCTGGCTTCCGAAGGCATTGACTCCAATTACCTGGATATGTTGAATTATGCTGCTTTTGGTTTGATTCGACTTGGTTACGATAAATAAATCTATGAAAAAAGGACACAAATTCCTGGCCTTAATTTCCAGGTGGCTATTGGGCATTACTTTTGTGTTTTCGGGCTTTGTCAAGGCAGTGGATCCCCTGGGTACAACCTATAAAATTCAGGATTATCTGCAGGCTTTTGGTTTGA
>JAAZGQ010000016.1 GCA_012511135.1 Bacteroidales bacterium
CGGGCTTTTGAAGGCAAAACCTTTAAACTGAGTTCTGAATTTGATTTTATACGTGCTCATAAAGAGGTCGCTGTTTTTTGCGAAAGTTTAGAGGAAAACGCTCTGATCAAATACAAGGGGAGTCAGGCCAGCGCTTTGGTCAAAGGAGTCTCGGACAATTTTTCTGAACTGGCAAATATGGACAGCCTGATTTACGTCGGAAAATTTGTTCTCGAAGAAGAGGGCTTTCAATTTGCCAGCATAGGTATCGGTCTGGCAAGCTTGTTGGGAACCGGGAGCTCCTTTATTGATCCTGTTGTACTCTACGCTCCCAAAAGGACTGGCCCGCTTAATCCCCTGAATCCGGCTTCGGCTTTTAAAACCCGGCGGATTTTGCTGACAGCCAGCTTTGGCATTGATCAACCCGAATACGATGATCAACTTATAGTTGTGCCTTTGAGTTTTGCCCGGGAACTGTTTGAATACACCGATGAATTGAGTTCTGTGGAATTGAAACTGAAAAAAGGCGCCAATCTCAAGCGGGTAAAAGAGGAATTCCGTCAAGTTCTGGGACCGGGTTTTATAGTAGAAGACCTGCAGGAACAAAAAGCAGATGTCTATCGAATAAATCGGGTTGAAAAATGGATAACCTACCTGATTTTGTGTTTTATTTTGCTTATCGCTTTGTTTAATGTGATCGGCTCTTTGTCTATGTTGATTCTCGAGAAAAAGCAGGACGCGGGTATTCTTAAACGCCTGGGTGCTGATCACAAAACCATACGAAAAGTGTTTTTGTACGAAGGCGTAATGATCGCTTTTTTAGGTGCTTTCTCGGGCATATTACTGGGAGTCCTGCTTTGTCTGCTTCAGCAACATTTTGGCTTGCTTAGGCTGGGCCGGGGCGATTTTATTGTGGATGCTTATCCTGTGCTGGTCAAGGCCGTAGATTTGTTTTTCATCCTGCTGACCGTTTTGGCCGTCAGCTTGCCCTCTGTGTGGTGGCCGGTGCATTATTACTTTAAAAACGATGAACTTCCATAGAGCTGCTTTTAGGAGAAATCCGGTAATCATTGCTGTTTTCTCCTTATCCTTGTTTGCTTTGTTTTTTTCTTCTTTGCAAGCCCAGCGTTCTTATGGAGGCCGGCCTCTGTCAATGGAAGAAGAAGTGGCTTATGTCCGCAGTCTGGCCGATTATGTGCTGGAATTGCCTGCTTTTGATGTAGATTCCTTGCTTCGTGAAGATTCCATCTATCACAATCCCAACGGAGCGCTGCGTTTTGCCCATAAATTGTTTGTTAATCTGAGTCCCGGGAATTCCGGCGTCAGTTTTAATCTGGATGACGGAACCAGGATATGGAAGCTTGGTTTGCGTTCCAAAGGAGCTTACAGTCTGAACCTGATTTTTGAAGAATTTGTTGTACCACCCGGGGCCCGGCTTTTTTTGTACAATCCCGATAAATCGCAGGTTCTGGGGGCCTTTACTTCGAATAATATGCAAGAGAGCGGTGAATTTGCCATTGCTCCGGTTTCTGGAGAAGAGATTTTGCTTGAATATCACGAACCGGCCGATGCTGCTTTTCCTGGCAGACTTCGTCTCACCGAGGTGAATCACGACTACCGTGGCCTGATGAATACAGGAACGAAATTTGATGAACTGAATTTGCCCTGTATACCGGAATTGACTTGTGAGGCAGAATACGATACCATCGGGCGCAGCGTTTGTCTGTTGATCCTGAACGGAACGACTTATTGTACGGGCACTTTTGTTAATAATACGGCCCGGGATGGGCGCCCTCTTTTGCTAACAGCCGCTCATTGTCTTGAAAACAATCCGACGCTCGCCGCCAGGACGGTGGTCTTTATGAATTATCTTTCTCCCCGATGCATGCATCAAATAAGGGGATCGGAAGAGTTTTCCCTTTCGGGCTGTCAAACCCTGGCCTTATCTCAGGAAACTGATTATGCGCTTATGGAGCTCACAGAAAGTATTCCGCCCGATTACCGTATGTATCTGGCCGGCTGGAGTCGTGATACCACCACTCGCCTTGAGCCGCCGTTTATCTGTATTCATCATCCCTATGGAGAAGGAAAACGCTATGCGCAGACAGAGGATTCCTTGGCCTTTATCAGCTGGCCTTATCCCGCAGACGGCTTTGATCCCGACAGTCACTGGTCGGTAAAGCAATGGCAAATTGGACACACCTGGAGTGGCTCTTCAGGAGCCCCCTTATTGAACAAAAACAATCAAGTGGTAGGATTTCTGACAGGAGGCGATTCCGGAGGAAGCAGCGGTTGCGGTCCCTATCAGCTGGGTGATTTCTTTGTGCGTTTTCACAAAGCATGGGACTACGAAGCCGACAGTCTTAATCAATTGGCTTGTTGGCTGGATCCGCTCTCAAGCGACTTACTTAAAATCAACGGACTTGATCCAAACGAGGACAATCCGGCCAGGCGTATAAGTAACTTAAGGCTTAGTGATTCTATAGCTGAATTACGACAGGAAATTCCGGAAAACGGCTATCTTTTCGGTCACAACAGTTTTGAGCAAAGAGCTTTTGCCGAAGAATTCAGACAAGATAGTAATGTCATGCTAAAAGGGATTTATCTGGTTCCATCAAAGGGAATAAAAAGCAGCTCCTATCCTGTTTATATTGACGTCATGCAGGGAGGGGGGGCGGCTCCTGAAAATATATTGAGTTCAATGGAGCTGAATCCCTATTATCTTGAATATCGCAGCCGCAGTTTCCACGAAACAGCCAAAGAGCAATTTGCAAATGCAGAGAATTATATAAGTTTTGATCCTCCACTGGCTGTGGGCAACCATTTTTATGTGGCCATCCGTTTGGAATATCCCTCCAATGCTTCGGCCGAAATTGACAGTTTTGCAATGTACGCTGCTTACCACAAAGAAAGACTGGCAAAAAATACTGTTTGGGTAAACAATGGAACAGAATGGAATTCGTTTACTAGCATGAATCGCAGAGCTTATTCAAGTTCGTTGTGGCTGGAACCTATGGTAATGAATGATACTCTGGCTGTTACAGAACCCCCGCCTGTCGACACTCTTGACCAGCAAATTCCTGTTTATTATTCTTCCCAGGATCGTATACTCCATATTGCCATCCCATCGTCCTGGCGCTTACCGGTAGAGATGCGCCTTTTTGATCCGGCCGGTCGCTTGCTGTACTTAGCTTCGGCCGAACAAAAAAAGCTGACTTTATATATTCCTGAACGTTTCAAAGGATTTTATATCATTCAGTTAAAAGAACGGAGGCGGCAGTACGTGCAAAAAATTGTTTTTTAAAGTATGTAAATAACCAAAACACACAGCTTTAGGACTAAAATCTGTTAAATTGTTAATTTTTTGGCCTAAATACAGAGAGATTTACTTAAATGTTTCATTTTAAATGTATATTTGTGGGTTGAAATTTTTACTAACATCATAATACATTGACCCATGAACAAAACCTTTAAACTTTCAATCCTAGCATCCCTTTTGTTGATTTTATCGGGATGCGGCTCAAAATTGGCCCTAGATCGTGAGCATTTTACTGTTACCCCCCAGGTTCTCGAAGCAGTTGGAGGTAAAGTAGATGCAACCATTGACGGAGTTTTTCCCGAAAAGATGTTTCCGGCTAAGGGTGTTGTCACTATTACCCCTGTTCTGAAATACGAAGGTGGTGAAACCGAAGGGACACCAATGAGTTTTCAGGGAGAAAAGGCAGTTGGCAACAACAAAGTCATTCCTACTGCTACGGGTGGCAACTTTAGTATGAAATCATCCTACGACTACAAACCCGAGATGAAACGCTCTGAGCTTTTTGTCCGTATTAATGTGGTTGTTGGAAGCAAAGCAAGTGATCTTCCTGAAATCAAGCTGGCAGACGGTGTAGTCTCTACAGAAAACCTGGTGAACGCCCAAAAGGCAAAACCTTCACCCAGTGTAGACAAATTCCAGCGGATTATTTCGGAAGTTACCGAAGCGCAAATTCTTTTCCTCATTCAACAATCCAATGTGCGCAGCAGTGAACTCAGGAACGAAGAAATTAAAGCCCTTGTTTCTGCCATATCGACAGCTGCTCAGACCGAAAACAAAGAAATTGCCGGCATTAAAGTTTCTTCTTATGCTTCACCGGATGGTACAGTTAAGTTGAACGAATCTTTGGCCAGCAACCGTGAAAAAAATACGGTCAACTATTTAAATCGGGAATTGAAAAAAGCCAAAGCCGAAGGCGGAATTGAGGCTGAATTTACTGCCGAAGACTGGGACGGCTTCAAGAAATTACTGGAAGCATCCAATGTTCAGGACAAAGCGCTGATACTTCGCGTCTTGTCTATGTATTCCGATCCTGAGCAAAGGGAAGCTGAAATCAAAAAATTGTCTTCTGCCTACAAGGTCTTAGCCGACGATATTCTGCCTCAGCTCAGACGTTCCAGGATGGCTTTGACCATTGACGTAATAGGTAAATCAGACGAAGAAATCAAAGCGCTGTTTAGCTCCAATCCTTCCGAACTCAGCCTGGAAGAAATGCTCTACGCTGCTACTTTGTACAATACTCCCGCCGAAAAGGAAAAAGTTTACCTGAAAGCAACACAGCTCTATTCAAATGATTCCCGTGCCTTCAATAATGTTGGTATGATTAAGTTTGAAGCTGGTGATGTGGCTACTGCCAAAACCTGGTTTGAAAAAGCCTATACGATTGAAAAATCCAAAGAAGCGTCTCTTAACCTGGCTTTGTGCGCTATTGCCGAAGGTGCTGATAATGCTACCATCGAAGCCTATCTGAATCAGGCTGCAGGTGCCGAAAATTACGAAGAAGCCCTGGGTATGCTTTACATTAAGAAAGGCGATTATGCCAATGCCGTTAAAGCTTTCGGCAATCTGAAGAGCAATAATGCTGCCCTTGCGCAAATATTGGCCAAAGATTACAGCAAAGCCAAAACAACTTTGGCCGGAGTAAAAGCTCCCGATGCTGAAACCTATTACCTTCAAGCCTTGGTAGGTGCGCGCACCAACAACAGAGCTGAGGTCTTGGATGGCTTAAAGAAATCAATAGCCGAAGATTCCGCTATGGCCAAAAAAGCAGCTAACGACGTTGAATTTGCCAAGTATTTAGTTGACGGTGAAATTGCTACTCTGCTCAATTAAACAACTGGATTTTTACCAAATAAAAAAGTGGGTGTTTCAAATTTGAAACACCCACTTTTTTTATGCTCAATAGAGAAAAGATTACTTGTCTTTTTGAATCAATTCCAAAAGCCGATCCAGGGCTTCTTCTTCGGGAAGGTTCTTTTCTACACAGAGCTTGCCTTTGTAGAGGCTGATCCGGCCTCTGCCTGCACCTACATAACCGTAGTCGGCATCGGCCATTTCGCCCGGCCCGTTTACTATACAGCCCATTACGGCAATCTTGAGGCCTTTCAGATGTGAAGTGCCTGCCTTAACTTTGGCCAGCGTGCTATGAAGATTAAACAAAGTTCTGCCGCAACCCGGACAGGAGATGTATTCGGTTTTGCTTATCCTGGAGCGTGTGGCCTGTAAAATGCCAAACATTAGTGAGAGGCATTCCGTCTGCAAGTTTGCCGCCGAAATACAAATACCGTCCCCAAAGCCGTCGGCATACAAAAAGCCGAAATCGGCCGAAGCCTGAACCTGCAGAGCCTCAGTATCATCTGTGGAATATGAACCAGAAACAACGACGGGTAAGCCTGAGCCCAGGTTCAACAAAGCATGGAAGGCGGCCCGCATTTCTGCAGCCGGGTTGGGGTGATCACTGTACAACCATAGTATTATATTGTGCTCATGTTCGAGTTGTTGCAAGAATTCGGCCTTCAAATCGTCATAGCTGACCCGCAGAAAACGCAAGTCAGCCTTGCAGGCCAGTAGTTCCTGGATTTGTCCGGCAGAAAACAAGGGGAAGCAATGGGCTTGCTCTTGATATGCTTCAAAAAGACAGATTTGTGGGATCTTGTCCTTGCGGAAAGATTCGGGGACCTTAGTACCCAGATAAATGAAATCAGGTTTAGGGTCGGCACCAGAATAATCTTTTGTCAGTCCCCGGGAATGATCATGTACGACAACAGGAACCTGCCCATTACCTATAATACCTGCTTTCCTTGTTTTGCGACGAATAAAACTAAAAGGGTCAAACGGCTCAAAAGCCTCAGCGTAAATGTCAGCTTGTTCTTTCCTTTTTTCGACGTGCTCAAGCAATTTACGGGCTACAGGGATTTCTGCCTCCGGGTCTTCACTCAGAGAAACACGTATGGTATCTCCAATACCATCCAGCAGCAGGCTGCCTATGCCCACGGCCGATTTGATGCGTCCGTCTTCAGCGTCTCCGGCTTCGGTAACGCCCAAATGCAAAGGGAAGTGCATCTGTTCGGATTCCATGGTTTTGACCAGAAGCCGGACTGTCTGGATCATGGCCAGGGTATTGGATGATTTGATAGAGATGACCACCTGGAGGAAATTTTCTTCCCTACAAATGCGTAAATATTCCATACAGGATTCCACCATACCCTGGGGGCTGTCACCGTAACGAAGCATCATTCTTGACGACAGTGATCCGTGATTTACGCCTATGCGCAAAGCTGTCCGGTGTTCTTTGCAAATGGCCAGCAAAGGCAGCAGGCGTTCCCTGACTTTTTCTTTTTCCAGCTTTAGAGCACTTACTTCGTCCGCAGGCAGCTCTATGTGCAGGGGATCGGCAAAATTACCCGGATTGATTCTGACTTTTTCTATTTTGGAAGCAGCCACTTCGGCGGCTTTGGGATTGAAATGAATATCGGCAATCAGAGGAACAGAAATTCCTTGTTTTCGCAATTCATCCCGAATTAGGCCCAGATTCCCGGCTTCCTTGCTTCCCTGAGCTGTCAGGCGTACATAATCGGCTCCGGCGGCCACAATTCTTTTTATCTGTTCTACGCAGCATGAGGTATCCAGCGTAGAACAATTGGTCATAGACTGAATACGAACAGGATTGCTTCCGCCCAGAGGCAGCTGGCCAATCAGGACGGAGTCCGTTTTTCGGCGCTGGTAATTAAAGAGATTCTGACAGTAAGTCATTTGTTTTGTATTCATACTTGAGTTGCTGCAATTCCTGGTCGGCCTTTACTATTTTGTTTTTAAGTCCGGTTTTGTAAGCAGCAAGCCGGGCTTGCAATGGCTGATCTGCTATTGCAAGCATTTCAACAGCCAGCAAGGCAGCGTTCATAGCTCCGTTTATGCCTACTGTGGCAACAGGAATACCCGGAGGCATTTGTACGATGGCCAGTAAAGCATCCAGGCCTTCAAGGCTGGCTTTTATGGGTACACCGATAACCGGCAGAGTAGTGGAAGCTGCAATAACTCCCGGCAGATGGGCGGCCATACCCGCAGCTGCAATGATTACTTTAATGCCTCTGTCGGCAGCGGTTCTGGCAAACTTTTCCACGACTTCGGGTGTGCGGTGAGCCGAAAGGGCATGCATTTCAAAAGGCAGTTGAAATTCGTTCAACAAGGCGGCAGCCTTTTCCATAACGGGTAGGTCGGAAGTGCTGCCCATAATTATACTGACTATTGCTTTCATAATCTTATCCGATAATTTCCTGGTATTGTTCATAACTGAGCAGACCTTCCAGGTCTGCCGGATTGTCCAGGCTGATTTTTATTATCCAGCCACCTTCGTAAGGTTCTTTGTTAATAAGTTCCGGATGATCTTCCAAATCTGCATTGGCTTCGATTACGGTACCGCCGGCGGGAAGAAACAGGTCTGATACAGCCTTGACAGCTTCGACACTGCCAAAGACCTCTTCTTTTTGCAGCTTTTCGCCAACGGTAGTAATATCTACAAAGACAATTTCTCCCAATTCAGACTGGGCGAAATCGCTAATGCCCACATAGGCTTCTTGCCCCTCTACACGAATCCATTCGTGATTTTTGGTGAATTTTAAAGTTTTAGGATCGTTCATATGCTTATGAGTGTTTTAAAATAAAAAGTCTGCTTATTTTACGCGCAACCTGGCTACGGGAATTTTAAGTTGAGATCGGTATTTGGAAATGGTGCGCCTGGCTACCAGATAGCCTTTTTCCTGCATGAGTTTCTCCAGTTCGTCATCGGTGTATGGATTTCTTTTGTCTTCGTTGTCTATGATTTCCTGTAAAACATTTTTGACCCTGATGGTAGAAACTTCTTCTCCAGAATCTGTTTGCAGCGATTCGGAAAAAAAGAATTTTAGCGAAAAAACCCCGAATTCGGTTTGCACGTATTTACTGCTTGATACCCTTGAAATTGTGGAGATATCGTAGGATGTAATATTGGCGATGTCTTTGAGAATCATCGGTCTTATTTTTTTTTCATTACCGCTCAAAAAGAATTCCATTTGATAATCCAGGATGGCCTGCATGGTGCTGAGCAGGGTTTGCTGACGTTGTTTTACGGCTTCGATGAACCAATAAGCCGCTTCGACTTTTTGGCGGGCAAAAATGGCCGCGTTCTTGGTTTCTTTGTTTTGTTTCTGTGGACTGGCATTATAATCCTTCAGCAATTTAAGATAGCGGTTGCTGACGTGAATCGTTGGTAAATCACCTTCGTTAAGACTAAGGATAAGGTTGCCGTCAATGTTTTCAATTATAAAATCCGGAATAACCTGTTTGCCGGTTTCGCTGGATAATTCTTCCCAGGCATTACCCGGTTTAGGGTTGAGTTTGATTATTTCTGCAACAATTGCGTCGTATTCCTCCCGCTTGATTCCCCATTTGTGGAGAATGCGGTCATGGTGCCTGTGGGAAAATTCTTCGAAGTAATTTTC
>JAAZGQ010000206.1 GCA_012511135.1 Bacteroidales bacterium
CGTAGTCGATTGAGCCGTCGTATGTTGGGTTTTGACGGAGCCGAAACCAATCCTGCCAAAATTCAGCAGCTTGCCCCTTCGGCTTCCAGAAAAACCTATGGGCATATTGGTTTTACAGGAACTTGTTTTTGGGTTGACCCTGTTCATGACTTGGTTTATATCTTTCTGAGTAATCGTATACATCCTGACAGAACCAACAACCTGCTGGCTAAATTAGATGTCAGACCCAAGATTCACGAAGTATTGTACGAATCCATAAAAGAATACAATCAAAGACAGATGCTAATGCAGAATGGCTTATGATGAATTAGCAGTTTTTGCATTTTACTATAAAATAATTCTGTCTATCTTTGAGCCCTTATAATAAACGCGCCATATGGAGCAATTGACCCTTGATAAGATACAAAACCTGAAGTTACAGGCTGAACTTATACGTAAAAGAACCCTGCAAATTATTTATGCCGCCAAAGCCGGGCATACCGGCGGTTCTTTATCGGCTATAGATGTGCTTACTGCCCTGTATTTCGAAGTGTTGAATGTGGATCCCCTTCGCCCGGACTGGCCCGAAAGGGATCGTTTTGTGATGAGTAAAGGTCACAGTGTGGAAGCCTTGTATTGTGTCTTGTCGGCCAGAGGCTTTTTTCCCGATGCCCTCTTGGATACTTACGGCCAATTTAATACACAACTTTTTGGACATCCTACCCGTAAGGTGCCCGGAGTAGAGTTAAACAGCGGAGCTCTGGGGCATGGTTTGCCGGTAGCTGTTGGTATGGCTCTGGCTGCGCGTATGGACAAAAGCAGTTCGCGCTGTTATGTCCTGATGGGAGACGGAGAACAAGGCGAAGGCTCTGTTTACGAAGCCGCCATGGCTGCAGGACATTATCGTTTGAATAAGCTTACTGCTTTAATTGACCGTAATCACTTGCAAATCAGCGGTAAAACAGAAGATGTGATGTGCCTTGAGCCTATGGTTGATCGCTGGAAATCTTTTGGCTGGGAAGTGTTCGAAACAGACGGTAACGATATGGCCGCCTTGCTGCATTGTTTGGCTCTCAGTGCCCGGGTCGAAAACAAACCATCTCTTATCATTTCTCACAGCATCAAGGGTAAGGGCGTATCTTACATGGAAAATGTAGCCAAATGGCATCACGGGGTGCCAAGTGCTGAACAATTTGAACAAGCTCTCAAAGAGATTGATACCCGTATTGCAAGTTTAACCCGATAGAATGAACTCTATGTCAAATACTGTGCCCTGCCGTAAAATGTTTACCGATTCGCTGTTGGAAATGGCGAGGAAAGACAAGAATGTTGTAGTAGTTACCAGCGATGCACGTGGTTCTGTTACTTTGGGTGATTTTGCCACAGAATTGCCCGATCAATTCGTAGAGGTAGGTATAGCCGAACAAAACGCGGTAGGTATAGCAGCAGGTCTGGCTTCTGCCGGCAAAAACGTCTTTGTTTGCGGACCTGCCTGCTTTTATGTAGCCCGTAGCCTGGAGCAAGTCAAGGTTGACGTGGCTTATTCCCATTATCCTGTCAGGGTGCTGGGTGTAAGCGGAGGACTTAGTTACGGAGCCCTGGGTGCTTCGCATCACAGCCTGCACGACATAGCGGTGTTGAGGACTTTTCCGGGCATGCACATTGTGCTGCCGGCTGACATTTATGAAACCCGTCGACTGGTAGAGTCTCTGATGGACTATCCCCATCCGGTGTACATTCGTGTAGGTCGTAATGCTGTACCCAATGTTCACGACAACACTGAAATAGACTTTAAGATTGGCAAAGCCATCCGCCTTGCCACAGGCAAAGACCTGACGCTCATAGCTACCGGTGAGACCGTCTATCATTGTCTGGAAGCTTCGCGTCAATTGAGTGAACGGGGAATACAGGCCGGAGTGCTTGATATGCACAGTCTTAAGCCTTTTGACACAGAAGCTGTACTGCAGGCAGCCGAAGAAAGCGGCCGGATTATTACAGTAGAAGAACA
>JAAZGQ010000207.1 GCA_012511135.1 Bacteroidales bacterium
TTCATTAGGTTCAGTTCGGTAAGGTAGTTGGTATTTCCTTCGGCAGCAATACGGGCTGTTTTGATCAGGAAATCAGTCATTCCGGCTATGGCGGATACTACTATGACTACCGGCCTTTCGGCTTGTTTCTCTACAATGCGCTTCAACTGAAGCAGCGCCTGGACGGAACCTACGGACGTTCCTCCGAATTTGATAACTTTCATTTTGCTCTATCTTATTTGTATAATACATTCGATTGTCAGAAACCACGCAATATCTTATTACTGCATGCATCTTAAATTGGAACCGGAAAAAATTTAGTGTTGTTGTTTGTTGTGTAACCGAAAAGACTCCCAGCCTTCGCGATTGAATTGCGAAAGAATATCAGACCCCCCAAGGGGTAGTGGTGGTGGTAGTATGTCTTAGCCAAAACATCATCTCTTTCGGATTAGGGCAGGTGCCCCGTTTGAGTGCACAAATATAGATTATTTAGAAACAAAAACAAAAAAAAACCGATTTTTTCGCCTAATTAAACTATTTTTGCCGCTTATTTATACTTCATGATGTCCGTCAACAGGCCTATCGGGTAGACCGGACATAAAACTCAACATCATTAATGGCAAAATCTCTTAAGCATCCCAAAGGCTTATATCTGCTTTTTATGACTGAAATGTGGGAACGTTTCAGTTATTATGGTATGCGGGCCCTGCTCGTATTGTATTTAACTCAGGCTGTACTCGAAGGAGGTATGGGCTTTTCGGAAGAAAACGCTACCCTGCTCTACGGCTTCTTTACCGGCCTGGTCTACATGACCCCTATCATCGGGGGCTGGCTGGCAGATAATTACCTGGGACAGAGACGTTCCATTACCATAGGCGGAATTACAATGATGTTGGGACAATTTTGCCTTGCCTCGCTCAACAGCCCGGCTATGCTTTATCTTGGATTATTTCTTTTGATTATCGGAAACGGATTTTTCAAACCCAATATCTCTGTATTGGTAGGCGATCTTTATGAACCCGGCGATAAAAGAAGAGATTCAGCTTTTACCATTTTCTACATGGGCATCAATATCGGTGCCGGTATTTCTCCCCTTATTTGCGGTTGGCTGGGTATGCAATATGGCTACAGAGCCGGATTCCTGGCTGCCGGTATCGGTATGTTGCTGGGCCAGTTGATTTATAATTTTATCGGACCCAAATACTTGGGAAACATTGGCAAAGTAGCCGTTGGCAGCAAGAATCATCCCAACGCCAACAACCGCCCCCTGACCAAACCCGAAAAAGACCGCACCTGGGTGATTATTATCACCGTTATGTTTTGTGTATTCTTTTGGGCCGGCTTCGAACAGGCCGGCAGCTCCATGACCTTGTACACCGAAAAATACATCAACCGCAATGTCTTCGGATTTGAGATTCCCACAGCCTGGTTCCAGTCGGTGAACGCCTTCTTTATTGTATTGCTGGCTCCGCTCTTTTCCATGCTTTGGACTTTCCTGGCCAGCCGCAACCGCGAACCCAATGTGCCCCTGAAAATGGGCTTTGGTATGATTATGCTCGGTATTGGTTTTGTGCTGATGGTCATGGCCAGTCTGCAACGGGGAGGCAACAATCCCGATGAAACCATCAAAGCCAATCTGCTCTTTTTGGTCGGAGCTTACCTGCTTCACACATTTGGAGAATTGCTCCTCTCACCCATAGGTCTGTCCATGGTGACCAAACTGGCCCCTATCAAGCTGGCCTCCCTCCTGATGGGTGTCTGGTTCCTGAGCAGCTTCGTGGCTAACATCATGGGTGGATTTATTGCTTCTTACGCCTCCAGAATGGGTGCTATGAACATCTTTGTCACCATTGCCGGAGTCTCCATTTTGCTGGGATTCCTACTGATTTCCATGAATAAGTGGCTGTTCAGAAAGTCGCACGGCACACTTTAGGCCAGAATGGCTGCTAAAGAATGCAAGACCAGGAAAAATTCCCGCAAGGGAGACTAAAGATTACTTAAAACGATCAATACTTGATGGAACAGAAAAACTTTACCGAAGTATTGGAAAAATTCCGTCGGCTGGTTATTGACGAAGAATTTGACCAGCTGGTGGCCATTGCCAACGGAGGCATTATTCCCGCAGCCATACTGGCTCAAAAGCTGGAACTGGAAGTTTTTCTGCTCAAGATCAATCTCAGAGACAAGCAACAACGTCCCCTTTACGATCGGCCCAAATTGCTGGCCGAGATCGATTTCGATTGTAAAAACAAGCGCATCCTCCTGGTCGAAGACCGGGTAAAGACGGGCAGCACCCTGAATTTTGCCAAAGACTTGCTTAGCGAAGCCGGAGCCGCCAAAGTAAAAAGCTTTGCCGTGAATGGCAAAGCCGATTACGCGCTTTACGACGAAGCTTGCTTTCGCTTCCCCTGGATCATTTAAAAAAGGAATCTATACTTTTTTGAGTCGGCCATAAGGCGGCTCTAAACATAGATGAACAAAGGAATCGGCTGTAGCGGCCGGTATCCGGGGTTTGCTATAAGCCTCTTTCCGGAAGTGCTATTCTTTTCCCGAAAGTTGCGCGTGCATCGAGGCTGCAGCCTTGCGGCCGTCGCCCATGGCCAGAATCACCGTGGCTCCTCCGCGTACAATATCGCCTCCTGCGTAAATAATGGGGATGGACGAACGCATATTGTCGTCTACCACGATGGTGCCCCAACGACTGATCTCCAGACCTTCTACCGAGCTGGGGATTAATGGATTGGGAGAAACACCCACGCTGACAATCACTTCATCCACATCTACCAATACTTCGGCTCCAGGTATCGGTACAGGACGTCGACGACCCGAATCATCGGGCCGACCCAGTTCCATTTTTTGCAGACGCATTTGTTTTACCCGGCCTCTTTCGTCCCCGTAGTATTCCAGGGGATTGTGCAGAGTGAGAAACTCGATGCCTTCTTCTTTGGCGTGTTTCAGCTCTTCGATACGGGCGGGCATTTCTTCTTCGGAACGACGGTATACTATCATCGCCCGTTCTGCTCCCAGGCGTTTGGCTGTGCGCACAGAGTCCATGGCGGTATTGCCTCCGCCTATGACGGCCACATGCTTACCTATGGCTACCGGCGTATCAGATTCGGGATTGGCTGCGTCCATCAGATTGACCCGGGTAAGGTATTCGTTGGACGAAAGGATGTTGATGAGGTTCTCGCCGGGAATATTCATAAAATTGGGCAAACCGGCTCCACTGCCCACAAAAATGCCGCAATAGCCTTGTTCTTTGAGCTCGTCTACAGTAATAGTCCTGCCTACGATACAGTTGGTCATGAATTTTACACCCATTTGGCGCAGATTCTCGATCTCTACATCCACTACGGAATTGGGCAGACGAAACTCAGGAATGCCGTATTTGAGCACCCCGCCAATTTCGTGCAGCGCTTCGAAAACCATCACTTCGTAACCGTATTTGGCCATGTCACCGGCAAAAGAAAGCCCGGCAGGACCGGAACCCACTACTGCCACTTTTTTGCCGTTTTTGGGCGCCAGTTCCGGCACCGAAA
>JAAZGQ010000017.1 GCA_012511135.1 Bacteroidales bacterium
ACTTTTCGGGCTGCGCCCGGGAAGATAGCTACGCTCGGCAAAAGCAAAATAAATTTTGCTTTTGCTCTCGCTAAACGCTATCTTTGAGCACTCAAAAAAAAGAAAAATGGGAATTTTGGATTCTATTACCTGGACTTTTTCTCCTCAGCTTTTCAGTTTGTTTGGCAAGGAGGTGCGTTGGTACGGTTTGTTGTTTGCTTTGGGCTTTTATTTTGGCTTGCTTATAACTACCAAATTGTTTAAGGCAGAGAAAGTTCCGGAGAAATGGGTGGATAAGCTCTTTATTTATATCATTGTTGCTGCTGCTCTGGGCGCTCGTCTGGGGCATGTTTTCTTTTACGCCTGGGATTATTATTCGCAACATCCCTGGGAAATCATCAAGATTTGGGAAGGCGGGCTGGCCAGCCATGGCGGAGCGATTGGTATTATTCTGGCGGTTTGGCTGTACAGTAAAAAAGTTACTAAACGCAGTCTGAACTGGACTTTCGACCGCATCGTAATATCGGTGGCTCTGGCAGGTATGCTTATACGATTGGGGAATCTGGCAAATCACGAAATTTACGGCCATCCTACCGATTTACCCTGGGGATTTCGCTTTATAACCAATTGGTACCAGGTACGTCATGGCGCCGATCCGATTTTTTCGGCCCCTTCTCATCCTACTCAGATTTACGAAGCTCTTTGCTATCTGCTCAGTTTTGTTGTTTTATACACGATTTATTGGAAAACAAAGCTCAAACACCGGGAGGGCTTTTTGTTCGGCGTATTTTTGATCGGGATTTTCTTGTCGAGGTTTTTGATTGAATTTGTCAAAGAAAATCAGGAAGCTTTCGAAGATGGTATGCTGCTGAATATGGGTCAAATTCTGAGCATTCCCTTTGTGCTTGCCGGCCTCTGGCTAATTGTCAGAGCATTTCGTCGTGAACCTGTCTATTACGATACGGACGAGAAACCCAAAAAAGACAAGTCTGAAACTCTGTTGGGTAATGTAAAATCAACTTCGGTAAAATGAACATCCAAAAAGCCTTGTTCTTTGTTGCTGCTCTTTTGCTTTTGAGCGCCTGCGGCAATGAGAAACGCTATCGTGTGCCCGGAAAACCTGAACATTCTATGGTTTTTACACGCTACGAGCAAGACTTTTTCGAAGACGGCCGCATCGAAGACTCCGTTTTTAGCGATCTTTTCTCTAATCAAATCATGCAATTCGGTTCTGTGGGCGAGGCACGTACCGATTCTTTCCTCGAGTTGTTTCGTCTGGATTCCACCATGCAAAAAGTCTACGCCGACTGCCAGGCATTGTTCCCGAATCTCGAAATCTACCAAAAACAACTCTCTGAGGCCTTTCACCGGCTGCGGCACTTTGTTCCGGATATGCCCCTGCCGGCTGTGTCTACTCATATTTCGGGCTTTAGCCAATCGGTGGTTTCAGCTCCGTCCATCCTTTCGGTCAGCCTCGACAAATACCTGGGCAGCGACTATCCCATGTATCAGAGCCTGTTTTACGATTACCAACGTCAGCGTATGAGAGCGGAACAACTGGTTCCCGATTGTCTGAACGGCTGGCTGCGTTCTGAATTTACCAATGCCTCCATTATGGAAGATAGCCGTTTGCTTGATTTCATTGTTTACGAAGGCAAAATGCTGTTTGTCCTCAAGTTGCTCTTTCCTGAAGCAGAGATTGAATACCTGACGGGCTGGACCAAAAAGCAGGCAGACTGGTGTGCCGCCAACGAGAAAAGAATGTGGGAGCGCATCCTGGAATACGAACATTTGTACAGCAGGGATCACCTGGTCTTGAGTAAATATATTGGGGATGGACCTGCTACTGTTTATTTTACCCGGGAATCTCCCTCCAGAGCTGTCCTCTGGACGGGACTGAAAATGGTTGAAGCCTATATGCAACAACACAAGGATCTCAGTGTTATTAGTTTGTTGATGGAAACAAATGCCGACAACATTCTGAATGAATCGCTTTACAGACCGGAGTAATTATTTCAATACCAGCATTTCGCAGGCCTTACAGTCGAATTTAAGGCGCAGCTTTTCCCCCTGATGCAGTAAATACAAAGGTTCTTCAAGTGCTACAGAACTTGATTCTTTAGGACAAGCACCCAGGTAATGCTTCAGGCAATGTTTACAACGCATCAAAACAAGCTCTTCGCCCTTGCTTGTTGTGCTGTTCCCGCTATTCTTTGATTCCAGGGCAGGCGAGACGACTTGAACACCGTGCTGTTTGTAAAATTCAAAGGCTTTGCGGTTGAGTACATTACCTAAATAACTTAAAGTTTCCTGAGGATAAGGATGGAAGCCGGGCTTAAAGACTTTTTCTTCTCTTCTGTACGAAAGCCGGCGTACCATGTCGAAGCGCTCGTACAAAAGATTGCGTTGGGCAGTCCACAGGGATAAAGGTACAAAGTAGCCATCGACTCCTTCAAGCTCACATGAGCTCACTTCGTAGGGTGGGCAGG
>JAAZGQ010000208.1 GCA_012511135.1 Bacteroidales bacterium
ACTCTTGTGGACAATTACGTTATTTATCGGTACCATTTTTTGAATTCTGAGTCTGAAAATTTAGTATTTTTACACTCAGAATTTATAACTATTTACAACACTAAGCTATGTCTACAGGATTTTATACAATACCGGAAATCAAGAATGAACCGGTAAAAACTTATGCACCGGGTACACCCGAAAGAACAGCCTTAAAAAAGATGCTGGCCGAACTAAGGTCGAAAGAACTGGATATTCCCATGGTAATTGGAGGTAAAGAAATCCGTACCGACAAAAAACTGCGGATTTCTCCTCCCCACGAAATCAAACATACCTTGGGCTATTATTATCAGGGCGACGGCAGCCACGTGCAAATGGCCATCGACGCAGCTTTGTCTGCCCGCGAACAATGGGCATCCCTTTCCTGGCAGCATCGTTCTGCCATATTTCTAAAGGCTGCCGATTTACTGGCAGGCCCCTATCGCCAAAAAATGAATGCCGCCACCATGCTGGGGCAATCCAAAAACGCTTTTCAGGCAGAAATAGATGCTGCCTGCGAACTGGCCGACTTCTTTCGCTACGGTGTGCGTTGCGTAACAGATATATATAAGATGCAACCCGAATCCTCGGCCGGTATGTGGAATTACAATGAATTCCGCCCTCTGGAAGGTTTTGTGTTTGCCCTTACTCCCTTCAACTTTACTTCCATCGCCGGCAACCTGCCCGCAGCACCTGCCATGCTCGGTAATGTAGTTGTATGGAAACCATCCAGAACGGCTGTTTACTCGGCTGCCGTTATTATGGAAATTTTCCGCGAAGCCGGTTTGCCTGACGGTGTTATCAACCTGGTCTTTGCCGACGGACCTGCCACTTCGCAAGTCGTATTGAATTCTCCCTACTTCGCCGGAATCCACTTTACTGGCTCTACCTCTGTATTCCAAAGCATCTGGAAAACCATAGGTGAAAACATTTATAAATACAAATCGTATCCCCGCATCGTGGGCGAAACCGGTGGCAAGGATTTTGTGTTTGCCGATGCCACCACCGATCCCCAGGCTTTGGCCATTGCCCTGCTGCGCGGTGCTTTTGAATATCAGGGCCAAAAATGCTCGGCAGCTTCGAGGGCTTATATTCCCGCCAGTTTGTGGAAAGAAGTTCGCGAACGTTTAGGCAAAGAGCTGGCCACCGTAAAAATGGGTCCGCCCGAAGACTTTAGCAACTTTATAAACGCCGTGATTGACGAAGCTTCTTTTGACAAACTGAAAGGATTCATCGACCGGGCGCGTCAGGACAGCGATGCCGAAGTGATTTTCGGCGGTAGCTGCGACAAATCGCTGGGTTATTTCATTGAACCCACAGTGATTCTGGCCAAAAAGCCCGATTATATTACCATGGTCGAAGAATTGTTCGGTCCGGTACTTACTATCTATGTGTATAAAGACGAAGAACTGGACGAAACCCTTGATTTGCTCGATCGTTCCTCTATTTACGGCCTGACCGGAGCCATCTTTTCACAGGACAGGTACAACATTGAGAAAATGACCAAAAAGCTGGTAAATGCAGCGGGCAATTTCTACATCAACGACAAACCTACCGGAGCGGTGGTAGGCCAGCAACCTTTCGGCGGAGCCAGAGGTTCAGGCACCAACGACAAAGCAGGTTCCATATTCAACTTTTTGCGTTGGACTTCGATTCGTACCATCAAAGAAACATTTGTATCTCCTACAAATTATATGTATCCCAATTTTTTGCCAGAGGACTAAACAGGCATTGCTTTTTGCAAAAAAAATTGTTCCTTTGTTCATCTTTGTCGTGTCAATAGTGCTACGGCGAGGTTCTTTTAACCATAAAGTTTATGAACAGAGTCATCAGAAAAATCGGACTGGTTGCCCACGACGGCATGAAACAGGATCTGATCGAATGGGCTGTCTGGAATTCAGAACGCCTGATGGGACACAAGTTTTTTTGTACCGGGACAACCGGCAAGCTGGTACAGGAAGCCCTAAAAAGAAAACACCCCGATGTTGACTGGGATATCACCATTTTGAAATCAGGCCCCCTGGGCGGCGATCAACAGATGGGTTCCCGCATCGTGGAGGGCGAAGTGGATTATTGTTTCTTCTTTACAGACTCCATGACCCTGCAGCCCCACGATACGGACATCAAGGCTTTGACGCGTCTGGCCGGCGTCGAAAACATTGTGTTTTGCTGCAATCGATCCACGGCCGACCACGTCATCAGCAGTCCCTTGTTTTTGGATCCGGAATACAAGGCTATCAAAAAAGATTACAGTTTCTACACCGAACGTCTCAAAGATCAGGACCTGGTGAGTAAAGCGGTGGAAAGGAATCGGGCCAAAAGGAACAAAAAACGTTCCGGACCCCGAAACGATTAATGTGCCAGTGACACAACCAAAGTGATTTATTTTCCTCCTGTAACAATTATAGGATTTATATATCACTGACTCCATTAAAAGAATACTACTTAGCTTCCAAAAAACTTTTGCCATGAAAAAATATCTTGTTTTCATTTCAGTAATTCTGCTTATGATCTCCTGTAATAAAACTGCCGGCATCAACATTCCCGAAAGCTCTGTTCAGCAGGCCCTGACAGCTTGTACGGAGCAGTCTGAACTGCCCGATGCTCTCATCGAAAAAGGCATACGCCAGTGCGCCGGACTATGGACTGCCAAAGACGGCAGCCCCGAAGAATTTATAGCATTTTGCAAGAACTATATTTGTAGCGACAGTCAGCAAAAAAGTCTTTTGTTCCAACGTATGGCCAGCCATTTCGAAACCCTGCTGGGCCATCAAAACCGGGTCAGAGTGGAATTGTTGAGGCCCTTGCACGAAACCGGTTACCAAAACCTGCCGGTCGATCAGCTTTTTGGAGCCTACGACAATGCAGCTCATTTCGAAGAAGATATGTACGGCAGCAAAATTGCCTTTGTGGTGGCGTTGAACTTCCCTTATTTCAGCCTGAATGAAAAAACAGCCCAGGCCGAAAAATGGACTTCCGAAGAATGGGGCTATGCCCGCCTGGGCGATTTCTTTATTGAACGCATTCCTGCCTCCCTTAAACAGGAAATGACCCTGGCCGCCACCAGGGCCGAAGATTATATTTCGAATTACAACATTCATATGGGCAGCCTCCTGGA
>JAAZGQ010000209.1 GCA_012511135.1 Bacteroidales bacterium
GAAGAAAACCTGGTTTTTGCTCTGGGAGGTAACATCTCGTCTTCTACTTCCAATCTCTTGTATGCACGCATTGGATACCAACGTTTCGGAAAGCTGGCCACCTATTACTCTGCCGACGCCTATATCGGAAGTATACACAATGCCTTTAGATTAAGCACTCGTTGGGACATGGTAGGTAAAGTTCCCAGTTATCTCCAAGCTGGTCTTTCTGTTGGAAGTTATAAATTTTACGAAGGAGAAAAGTTGTTTTATGAAGAGTTGAGTCCCGCTTTCATACAGGAAAGAGAAATTATGCTAAGGCTGCGTTACGGCTTACCGGCCTTTGATCAGGCTAAATTAGAAATAGGCTATTCTGTTGGAAGAATCAGTGACTGGTACATGCAGTCACTGATCAGCGATATCACGGAAGCCAGTTTTGACCGCAGTTACTACGACTTGTCAAACTTTTCTCTTCGTCTTGAGAAAAACAATCTGAACCACCGGCAATATCCAACAGGAGGCAGCCGTTTCTCTTTGTTGGGCCAATATCTCTTGGGTGAAGAATCCTACTCCTATCCCGATTCAGTAGGTAACCGCTTCAAGGAAAGCAAAAAACTGGGCTATTTTCAGGCATCTGCAGCCTACGAAAATTATTTCAATTTCAACCGGCACATTACCCTGGGTTGTCTTTTTAATGCCGTATACAACAACAAACGCTCTCTGGACAACTACACAGCCAGCATCATACAGGCTCCGGCCTTTAGGCCTACTCCCTACACCCGGAGCACTTTCAACGAAGCTTTTCGATCCAATAAATTTGCTGCAGCCGGCCTAATGCCCATCTGGACTATTCGTTCCTTTTTGCACCTCAGATCCGAATTTTATACTTTCATGCCAATGGATGCTATTAAACGGGGACCCAATCAGCAAACGATGATTAGCCGCTCACTCTCGAACACTCAATTCCTTGGAGAGATATCTCTGGTATTTCACCAGCCTTTTGTGTCCATGAGTATATTTGCCAATTACCTGAGTTATCCCAAAAACAATTGGAATGCCGGTATCAACATTGGTTTCCTTATGTTCAACAATCGTCTGGTGGAATAGAAAATTAAAAGCCCGGAAGAAAGCTCGGAATATTATTAAAAAAAATTAGTGGGCAATTGCCAGGCATTCATATGTCAACAAAAAAAGCTACCAAGCTGATTTTCTGCCTGATAGCCTTATTCTCTTGTGGTAATTTGTGACCCCGACAGGATTCAAACCTGTAACCTTCTGATCCGTAGTCAGATGCTCTATTCAATTAAGCTACGGGGCCTTTTTTTTACGGGCACAAAAGTACATTTAAATATTGATCTGTACAATTTTTATTCCTAATTTTTTGATTTGTGTTTAAAAAACTTTGTCTGCGCTGCTGTAGCTTTCTGCGCCAAAGTCAAAATCATCTCCGGCCTGGTAATTGGCCCTGGAACTAAGGATGGGCTGATCCTCGCCACTGAAGAAGGCATCGTCTTCGAGGTTACTGAATTTGGCAAAATTACTTCTGAATCGCAGCCGAATATCTCCAGTGGCTCCGTTTCTATGCTTGGCAATGATAAGTTCGGCAATGCCCACCAGGCTGTTTTGGTTTTCGTCTTCCAGTATCCGGTAATATTCCGGCCGGTGTATAAAAATAACCAAATCGGCATCCTGCTCGATGGCTCCCGATTCCCGCAAATCAGACAATTGGGGCCTTTTGGCTTCGTTGACCGGTACGCCCATGGCTCCTGTGCGGTTGGTAGAAGCACGGTTCACCTGAGACAGCGCAATTATCGGTATATTCAACTCTTTGGAAAGGGCTTTTAGAGAACGGGAAATGGTCATGACTTCTTCCTGCCTGTTACCGTACTTAACTCCCTGGGCAGTGGCATTCATCAATTGCAGGTAGTCTATCATTATCAGTTTGATCTGATGTTCCCTCACCAATCGTCTGGCCTTGGTGGCAAATTCAAAAACGGAAAGACTCGGAGTATCGTCAATAAAAATGGGAGCATCGTAGAGCTCTTTGATTTTTTGATCCAATTGATACCATTCAAAATCCTGCAAACGACCGCTCTTGATTTTTTCTGCTTCAATTTCACACACATTGACAATCAAACGATTAACTAGCTGAACATTGGACATTTCCATCGAAAAGATGGCCACAGACTGCTTATTATCCACAGCCATATTCCTGACCATCGAAAGAGCCAGGGCTGTCTTGCCCATGGCAGGCCTGGCAGCAATAATAATTAAATCGGAATTCTGCCAGCCCGAAGTAATCTTGTCTAAAGCATGAAAGCCCGATTCTATACCGCTCAGGCCATCTTCTCTTTTGGCTGCCAGATTCAGGATATTTAAAGCTTCGTCAATAACAGGATTAATTTGAATTACGTCCTTTTTTAGATTTTGCTGCGATAGTTCAAACAATTTAGCTTCTGCCTTTTGCATTAAGGTATCCACATCCATGGCTTCGTCGTAAGCATCCCCCTGAATTTCGGAAGTGTAAGTAATCAAAGCCCTGGCCAGGTGTTTTTGGGCAACGATGCGGGCATGAAATTCTAAATGAGCGGTAGAAACCACCCTGGAACTCAATTCTGCCAAATAATAGGCCCCCCCCACTTCTTCCAACACCCCTTCTTGTTTGAGTTGCTCCTGAACAGTGAGAATGTCCACCGGTTTTTGGTGTACGGCCAATTTTTGTATTGCCTCAAAAATAGACTTGTGCCGGGGTTCATAAAAACACTCCGGTTTTAAAATCTCACTCACTTCCGAAAAAGCATCTTTTTCGAGCATAAGGGCTCCTAATACTGCTTCTTCAAGTTCCAGAGCCTGAGGTTGAAGCCGGCCTATATCGGCTATGTTGACGGGAGTTTTTTTACGCCTGGTAGTGGTTTTGTCCATTGTGATGTATTTGATGCTTTCAAAAGTACAGAAGAAATGCCTGATGCCCAAATATACTTATCAACATTCTTTTAACCGGAATCTTATAAACCAGAATTGCAAAACCACTTAATCTGTTTATTTTTGCATTTCAATCCATACTTGATTATGATTTGTTTTCCCAACGCCAAAATCAATCTGGGGCTGCATGTTCTGGAAAAACGCCCTGATAATTACCACACTATAGAAACTCTTTTTTACCCCATAGGGCTCAAAGATATACTGGAATGCGTAGTACTCAATAAGGATAATAATACAGATATACAGCTGAGTGGAATTCCTGTCGAGGGCAAGCCCCGTGACAATCTGGTAATAAAAGCTTACCGGCTGTTGCAAAAGGAATTTCCCCTCGAGCCTGTAGAAATATTGCTGCATAAATCCATTCCGGCCGGATCAGGATTGGGCGGAGGCTCTTCGGATGCCGCTTTTATGCTAAAACTACTCAACGACAGCCAGAATCTTGGCTTATCTGAACCAGAATTGGAACAATACGCCGCTCGGTTAGGAGCCGATTGTGCCTTTTTTGTTCGCAACCGACCCCTGCTGGCTTACGATAAAGGAGATCGCTTTGAGGAAGTATCTGTTTCTCTTGAAGGGCTTTATTTAATTCTGCTGATTCCCAATAACATTCAGGTTTCTACCCGCGAAGCTTACGCTGGTATTAAGCCGGGAAAACCTGATTTTACGCTTAAAGATTGCATCCGCCGTCCCCCTGAAAGCTGGAAAGACTGTCTGGTCAATGATTTTGAAGAAACAGTCTTTGCCCGTCATCCTGAACTTAACGAGATTAAACGAGCTCTGTATCAGGCTGGAGCCCTCTATGCCTCCATGTCGGGCAGCGGATCTTCCATCTTTGGTTTGTTCAGATCAGAGTGTAATCTCAAGGCTGCTTTTCCCGATTGTTACTATTGGTCAGAAAAGCTCTGATAATTATTCTGTAAAATTAATTCATTACCTTTGTAGTCCTCCCCACAAGGGAGGTTTAGGGTATTAATCTTATAAACCAATATGTTATGGCAAAAATAAAAGGGGCAGTGTTGGTGGATATCAACCGTTGTAAAGGTTGCGAGGTGTGTGTTGACGCCTGTCCCTCCCAAGTACTGGCACTGGCTAAAGAAGTAAACGAAAAAGGATATAATTATGCCTATATGGCTCAACCGGATGCCTGCATCGGCTGCGCCAATTGTGCTTATGTTTGTCCGGATGGTTGCATCAAGGTATATAAAATAAAACTTTGATTATGGAAGAGATACATTTGATGAAAGGCAACGAAGCCATTGCACATGCAGCTATACGTTGCGGATGTGACGGATATTTTGGATATCCTATCACTCCTCAGTCTGAAATTTTGGAAACGCTAATGGAGGAACAACCCTGGGAAAGCACGGGTATGGTTTGTCTCCAGGCCGAAAGCGAAGTGGCAGCCATTAATATGGTATTTGGAGGTGCTTCCTGCGGCAAAAAAGTAATGACATCTTCGTCCAGTCCGGGCATCAGTCTCAAACAGGAAGGCATTTCCTATTTATCCGGAGCCGATCTACCGTGTCTGATAGTGAATGTTATGCGCGGAGGCCCCGGCCTGGGCACCATACAACCCAGTCAGTCGGATTATTTCCAATCGACCAAGGGCGGAGGCCACGGAGACTACCATCTGATAGTACTTGCCCCGAATTCTGTTCAGGAAATGGCTGATTTTGTGGGTTTAGGCTTTGATTTATCGTTTAAATACCGGATTCCGGCCCTGATATTGTCGGACGGCGTAATCGGCCAAATGATGGAAAAAGTTAAACTTCCGGACTTCAAGCCTAGGGCAACTGACGAAGAAATTGCCAGAAATTGTCCCTGGTCCCTGAGCGGAAGAACCAACAAACGTCCGCAAAACATCATCAGCTCTTTGGAGCTGGATCCAGCCATCATGGAAAAAAGAAATATTGAACGCCAGGAACGCTATCGCAAGGTGGAAGCTGCCGAAGTTCGATTCGAAACC
>JAAZGQ010000210.1 GCA_012511135.1 Bacteroidales bacterium
AGGCTCTGATCGCTTGCCTGATGACCACAATGGCAGCTTCAAAATCAGCCAACAGGCTGGTTTCGGCAGCAACCAGGCTGGCGGCTTCGTTTACACCAAATTCCAATTCGGCTTTACCTTCGAAATCGGTATTTTCCATCAAATCCTGAGCCTGGAGGAAGTAGTTGTTTAATGTTTCGAATGCTGTTGCAGCTAAGCCCAGTTCTTCTACCAATGACTCTACATCGTCAACAAAAGCCAAAATTGTTTCGGAAGTTTCAGTGCCGTCAATCAGGGTTTGAGCCTGAATTTTGACACTGTCAATGATGGGTGCATAACCCAAAGGCAATAAATCCACATCAAAGGAATCCAACCAGGCAACTTCAGCCCTGACCATATCGTCGTAATAAGCATCCAGATCTTCAATCAGACTCAACTGGAAGTTATCGATCTTGAACCAGCCGGCACCACCTAATTTATTGAATACGGCGGTATCGCAAATGGCTGTTCTGCTGCCGTTGGTTCTGACACCAATCACCAAAGAATCGGCTTGATCCAGCGTGAGTATTATAGATAAGGGCTTCAAAGGGCCACCTCCGTTACCGTCCACCTCGTGACCGGCATAGGAATACTCTTCACCGGGTACAGTATCCAGAGAAGATTCGGCAAAATACTGTGCCTTGTAACCGATAGTAGCATTACCTGCAAACAAACGCTGAGTGGTCATGTTGTTTGTGGGTACTGTCATATCGCAACTCAACAGATAAGTTCCTGCGGGAAGATTCTGAATGATTTGCGACACCTCGTAGTCGGCTGAATTACCCCAAATACCAAAAATATAGGTTCCGGTTTTGGTGTCATCGGCTTCGTCGTTGTTGTAAGAGATGGCGGGATGACTTACGTACCAGCCTTTAAACACACCGGCGGAGTCAAATCCCCAATAGGTTGGAATGTCACCGTCTCCTTCTTCGAAGCTGGGGTTAATGATGTAGGTTTCGGTTACATCTTGCAGGGCCTGGACTTGTTGAAGTCCGATACTTAAGCAGAAGAGCATAAGCATGAGTAATTTTGTTTTCATAGGCAAGGGATTAGTATTGGTTAAAAAAATGAATGATCAGGAACAAAAGTAGAAACTAAGCCGAATTAAAAATAAAAGAAAAATCCAATTAAGTCGTACAATCGTCCAATTCTTCGGTATATCTGATTTATCTCTGTTTGGTTTATTATGTATTCGCTTATTGTATCTGTTGTATCCGGTATTGCTTATTTACGGTATCCGTTTTTTGTTCTTCAAGAATGTCAAAAAGAACAATTGGGTGTTCAATCTTTGGGACGGTAACCTTTAACATAAAATTCCGATATTCCCGTAGCAATTTTGCTGGACATACTTAAGCGAATTTTGCTGGTCGTTATATTTAGTTTGTCCAACACGTTGAATGCATCCATTTCGGTTCCAATATCTCCCAGTTTAATCCAGCTCCCGGCAGACCAATATTCAATATAAGCCACATCGGGTTGCAACAAACCGCTGAAATCGGTCCACCAATAGACTCCTATTTCTGATACTGTGCAGGGCTGCTCCCATTCGTATTGCACCCAATGCAACACTCCCTGCCTGCCATCCCAATTGCCGTATCTTGGATAAGTTTTAGCGCTGGAATTCTCCGGAACCAAACCATCCCGCACGGCTTCCAGGCTTTCCCAGCCGGAACAATGCGAAGTACTGAGACTTGCCGTCAAGGCCAGGTTTTCTTCGATGTTACCGGCAAGATAGTCTGTCAGCGCAGATTCCAGTAAACCCAAGGCTTCATGCAACTCGTCTATACTGCTTTGTTCAGAAAGTTGACGGCTCAACACATCCTGATAAGAGGATTGTAATGCAGCTTTGCCATCAAAATCAGTATCATTAAGCCAGCTCGCAATTTCGGCGAGTAAATCGCTTAATTCCTGAAACAAGCTTTCGGAAGTGTCTTCCTGTATATTTCCGGCAGGATAATTTTCAATAACCTCAGTCAGCACATCCAAGCGATCGGTCAACCAGTTCTTCATGCGAACAATTTCTTCGGCATAATTTTTATCAATAGGCCAACGTTCAAAATCCCTGGCCATGGCTTCGGCTGTATGAGCGTAATAATCGTCCATCATCCCCAGACAATAGTCGAGACATTCCGGCTGAATTTCGGCCCATCTCTCTTTGAATTGTTGAACAAACAAGGTATTGTCAAACATTTGTGTAAAGAAGGGCGACAAGTTACGAGCCTGGGTATGCCTGAAAGGGTCCGTACCCAATACCAAATCCTGGGCCATAAAATAGTTATGCCCGGTGGTCATAGTGCCCCAATCGAAATCAAAACCGGCATCAAAATCCCAGACAGGCCCCATGCGATAAACGTTATCGATATCCTTATACATATAGACACTGCGCGGGGCCTCCATTTCAACATTGTACACCATTTCCTGAACGATCAGGAAATCAATCAGCGAAGCCAGATCAAAGCTTTGAGACAAATCTCTGTATTTGCCTTGATTGACCAGGAGTTCCAATTCCTGAAAATCGGCTTTAATCAGGTCGATGATCTCTTCGGTGGGGTCATCAGGGTGTTTGACGCAGATGGGCAGATGGTAATAAGCGGACCAAAAATTATCTTCAGCACCAGGAGCCAGTTCCGGTCCGTCGTCCTTGTCCAGCGAAAGCAGCACTCCTTCGTTGACGTCTATATCAACCCGGTCACCTGCCTGCTCGACTTGTTCGGTCAGCTGATACAAACCTATATAGTCGCCGTTGAGAGTCACTTCCACAAAACGGCTATGGTTGGTAAAAGGCAGTCCCAGCCAGGAGGCCATTTCAAAACCGAAAGCATTCATCAGATTGGTGGGGTCCCGGTAGTTGGCCAGCAAGACCCAGTCTTTGTTGGAGCCCAGCCCCAGTATTTTGTCTTTTGCGTCCAGCTTGATGCGATAGGGCTTTTTGTCGTACCACAACCAGGTAGAATTTCCCCGGCCTCTGATACGGGCTGTACCGATGTAATCTGCATACATTTCTTTGCCATCGATCTCAACGACACAGGGCAGATAATCCTCCTTGTCCTTGGACAAAACGGGAGCGTTGTCCTGAACCTGAATGTTGATGGTAGGAACTTCAAATCGCCTGAGGCATTCTGAGGCAGACCATTCAAAAAACACCAGGCTGTCAGTTTGACTATGGGGATAAAAAAGCAGGCTGTCAGTTTTATAAAGCCAAAAACCGGCCTGGGGAGAATTTACAAAACGAATGCTGTCAATCTTGGACAAAAGATGATGCTCCTTGATGCAGCCCTCACTGTATATTGCCATTCTTTTTTGGGAAGAAGCCGGAACGACTGCCAGCAGAGTACAGGCAAACACAAAAAAGCACGGTATCAGATCTTTTATTTTAGTCATCTTTCTATGCCAATTATCCCTGACAGTCTGAAGATTTAGCGGAAACAAATGTTTTCAACAAGTATAAAGCAGGGATGCGGGGCAAATGTAGCCTATATCCTTTAGGACAGCCAAAACATTTGTCCTAAGCACTACGACAATCGTCCAAAGTTGTTTTTGTTCATTCGTTAATCATCGCAAAAATGCGTATTTATACACAGCATATTCTTTCTACAACAGAAACAATTTTTTACATTTGTTCCCGCAGCTGATTACGCTCCAGTTATTCAAAACATACAAATATTCAAATACTATGAAACTCTTCCGAAATCTTTTGATTTTAACCATCCTAAGCCTGATTTTTACAAATTGCAGCAAAGAAAAGGATTTTCGCCTTTGGGCTCCTACTCCGCCCATGGGCTGGAACAGCTGGGACTGCTACGGTCCCACGGTTGAAGAGCACGAAGTTAAGGCCAACGCCGACTATATGGCCGAAAAGCTCAAAGAATACGGTTGGGAATACATTGTGGTGGATATCCGTTGGTTTGTGGAGAACGACAAAGCCGGAGGCTACAACCAGACAGATCCGCGCTACGTCATGGATAAATTCGGACGTTACCTGCCGGCTGTGAACCGCTTCCCCTCGGCCGCCAAAGGCAAAGGATTTAAGCCTCTGGCCGATTATATACACAGCAAAGGCCTGAAATTTGGCATCCACATCATGAGGGGGATTCCGGTGGAAGCCGTCAACAAAAAACTGCCCATCAAAGGAGCCAAAGGCATTACGGCCGATAAGATTTACTCCACCGATCTGCAATGCACCTGGTTAAGGGATAATTACACCATTCTGGCCGATAAACCCGGAGCACAGGAGTATTATAATTCCATCTTTGAACTCTACGCTTCCTGGGGAGTAGATTTTATCAAAATTGACGATCTGTCCAGACCCTATCACCAGGCCGAAATTGAAATGATACGCAAAGCCATAGACCGCTGCGGACGTAAAATAGTCCTGAGTACTTCGCCCGGGGCAACTCCCCTGTCTGCCGCAGAACACGTGAGCAATCACGCCAATATGTGGCGCATGGTAGACGATGTCTGGGATTCCTGGTGGCATATCGCTCACCTGATGGAAGTAGCCCAGGGCTGGTATTCTTATATCAAACCAGGTACCTGGCCCGACTGCGACATGATTCCGCTGGGACGTATCTCTATACGGGGCGAAAGAGGCAGAGATCGTATGAGCCGGCTCACACCCGACGAACAGTACCTGCTGATGACTTTCTTCAGCATCTTCCGTTCCCCTTTGATGTTTGGCGGTGATCTGCCCAGTAACGACGCTTTTACTCTTTCGCTGCTAACCAACGAAGAAGTGTTGAAGATGCATCGAGAAAGCAGTGAAGTGCGCCAACTTTACCAAAAGAACAACAAAATTGCCCTGACTTCCGAAAATAAAATCACCGGAGAACGCTACCTGGCTCTGTTCAACATGGACGATAAACTGGTTCAGGAAGTTTCGGTAAGTATGGAAGAGCTTGGTCTTCGAGGGGTTTATCAAGCCACAGATCTTTGGTTCGACGAAACCTTCGCTTTTAGCGACAGCATCTATTGCAGTTTGAGACCACATGCCGCAGTTCTCTACAAAATCCACTCTCAGTAAAAACCCTGATCAGTGCTGTTCAAAACACTTTGCAACAAAAACAGTCTCATTCAGAACCAACTTAAAACAACTTTGCTTTATGTACGAAAAAGACAAACGCATAGTCATGACCCTGGACGCCGGGGGAACTAATTTTGTTTTCTCAGCCGTACAGGCACATCGCGAAATAGTGGAAGCCCTGCGTTTGCCCTCATCGGCTGACAAGCTGGAGCAGAGCCTCGATCATCTGGAACAGGGTTTTTCCCGGGTATTATCACAATTAAAAAAGGCCCCGGTTGCTATCAGTTTTGCCTTCCCGGGACCGGCCGACTACAGCCGTGGCATTATTATGGATTTAAATAACTTCCCGGCTTACCGGGGAGGTATTGCATTAGGAGCTTTCTTGAAAGATCAGTTCAAATTGCCTGTTTTCATCAACAATGACGCTGATTTGTTTACCTACGGCGAATGTATGGCAGGAGCTTTGCCCTATGTGAATCAACGCCTCGAAAAAGCCGGCAGCACCAAACGTTACCACAACCTGATCGGATTCACTTTGGGTACGGGCTTTGGCTGCGGTATTACAAGGAACAACGAATTATACCTGGGCGACAACGGTTCAGCCGGCGAAGTGCTGCTGCTCCGTCACAAAACCAAACGCGACATCATCATTGAAGACGGTGTTTCCATCAGAGCCATAAAAAGAGTTTATTGGGAGTTGTCGGGCGATATGCGCAGGCTGGAACCTTTGGATATATATAACATTGCCGATGGAAAAATGGAAGGAGATATGCATGCAGCCAAAAAGACCTTTAAGGTCTTTGGCGTCATGGCAGCCGAAGGTATAGCAGCAGTTTCGACAGTCCTGGACGGGCTGGTGGTTTTGGGAGGTGGATTGACCGGGGCCCGGAAATATTTTATGCCCTCACTGATGCAGGAATTAAACGGCAACATCAACACTTTGGATGGCCAATCTAAAAGCCGCCTGGAGATGAAGGTCTATAATTTGGATCAAGCGGCCGAACTGGAGGAATTCCTACACCCGGAAATCAAAAAGATCAAGGTTCCCCGCAGCAAGGAACTGGTAGACTACGATCCTCAAAAGCGTACGGGTATTATTGTGAGCAAACTGGGCACCAGCAAAGCCATAGCCCTGGGAGCTTATGCTTATGCCTTAAACGAACTGGATAAAAAACCGGCATCAGGCTTTCATGCCTGAATTGAAAAAAAATTACTCTTTTTCCGACAAAGCCTTGTCGTCTCCGCCTAAATACACGGCGATCAATACCACTGTGTCGGTTCCGTTGTTTTTGCCATTGTGGTAGGTATTCCATACTTCCGAAATGCAATCGTCTTTGGAATAGACATTACATTTCCCGTTTTTGAGTTCAACCTGCAATTCTCCCTGCATGACATACGCAAAAACCGGAATGCTGTGTTTGTGCCAGCCGGTGGCTTCGCCGGGCGGTATTGTTACTTTGCAAATGCTTATCTCTGCACGTTCCACCTGAGGATAGGCCAGGGCTTGGCCAATATCACTTGTATCGGTTTTTAGCAAAGTTTCCACTTGAATTGTTTGCCTGTATTGGGCAAAAACCAGCCCATTCATACAAAACACCAGCAAAGCGAGCAATATGCGTTTCATTTACTTTCTACTTATTAAAAATCAAATCTCTGTTTTCTGTCTCAAAACTGCCCTGTAGCCAGTAAAACCAGGGTACATGCTTCCTGAGCATCAATGGAAGCTTTTTGTAACATGGACTGTAATTCAGGATTTTCTGTACCCGGGTTAAAAATCACCCTGCGGGGTTGGAGAGATAGAATATAATCGTAGTAACTCCCTTGATTTTTGCCTGATAAATACAAACTAACCGTGTCCACATCGGGGTACATTTGTTGACTGTTGATAATTTCCCTTCCAAACAATTCCCCGGGTCGGTTACCCAGCAAATATATGTCGTGCTTATGTGCCAACAATTGCTCGGCTGCTTTGTAGGCATAACGTTCGGGATTGGTACTTGCCCCGATGATCAGGGTCTTGTTTTTAGCATTGCTTTCCATATGGACAATATTATGACAATTGTTTTCCTTCTTAAAAACAGAAGATTTTCTGCCTTTAAAACAACTAATATACGGTGTGGAATAAAAAACTCCGAAAGATAAAAAAAATAGTTTAAATGGGAA
>JAAZGQ010000211.1 GCA_012511135.1 Bacteroidales bacterium
GATGTGTATGTGCGTTAGAGCTCTTTGATTTCGGGATGAGCTTCGATATAAGCTAACGCGTCTTTGTAGCCCTGGTTGTAAATTTTCTTATAGGCATCAAAGCGGAATTCATGGTATTTTTTGATGGCCCTGGGTTCGATAATATGATCGCAAAGAGAGCGGCCTTCGAGAGAATTACGATGTTCCACGCCCCTCAGGGTGCAGGTAATGGCATCGATGGGGTGTTTCATGTTGCAGGGTGCTTCAAAGGGAATTACATCTACACCGATGATAGCCCGGCAAATCTCTTTCAAAGGCTGAGCCGGCATATTGTTGAGCACCCCTCCGTCCAGGTAATAAATCCCATTTTTGACCAGGGCTTCGAAGACTCCCGGAATACTGGCTGAGGCTGACACCCAGGAAGCCAGTTGTTTGCCCTTGGATTTGATTTCCCATTCCATGGTATTCATGTTGGTCACACAAATAAACAGCTTTTTGGACAGGAGTTCGAAACTGTCGTGCGGAATGCATTCCCTGATGAGTTTTTCGACTGTACCATGCGTTGAAAAGCCCGATTTCCAGAAACCCGGTTTGAAGCTCATGAGCTTGGATACCAAATAAAGCCGGTCTTCCTTGATCATTTGCATCATTTCCCTGGGTGTGTAGCCGGCTGCATAAAGAGTCCCCACTATGGCTCCCATGCTGGAACCGGCTATGGCCTGAGCCTCGATTCCGTTGTCTGCTAAAGCTTGTAATACGCCAATATGCGCGAAACCTATGGCCCCTCCGCCACTCAGACAGAGTCCCAATGGTTTTTTGACGTCTCCGGGTTGAGCGGCTGTCTTGTTTTCCATATAAAGAGGGATAATTTGTACAAATATAGATTAAAATGAAGTAGAAAATCATTAAATTGCGCGGCAAAATAATCTTAATGCCTTATGAAAAAACAATATTTATGCTTTCTGAGTCTGCTGAGTGTATTTTTTTTACAAGCTCAAACACCTGTCAATATTCAGGTAAATGCCGCAAAACAAATAGCCACTGTCACTCCTTTGTTTAACGGAACCAATATTGAGGACCTCAACCACCAGACCAATGGGGGTATTTTTAGCCAATTACTGCATGGCGAAGCTTTCGAAGAAAGTGTGGATGTTGATTTTATGAACCTGGAACTGCTTGATTACGTACGGGTTTTTGTTTTTCTCGACGAAATGGGGCGTCCCAATCTCATCAATCAGGGCGATGCCTACAACAGGGTGAGCTGGAATCATTTATCGGAATTGTACGATACCAATACACGGAGCATTTATTCTGCTCGTCAAAACCGGCGTCCTTTCAGGGTAGGCCCCCTGGATTTTTATTCCCGTTTTATTCCTTACGACAGTTTACCTGCTGCCTGGAGGGACGAGCTGGACAGTCGTCTGCAAGGCAAAGAGCAAATCAGCCGCCATTGGTCCAAACTTTCCGGTGGAAATGTCAATGGTCGCTTTATTTTGAAAAGAGGTGATGCCTATATGGGTCGTCAAAATCAGGTGATTTGTTTCGAAGGGGGAGAGGGCGAATGGGGCCTGAGCAATGCCGGACTCAATAAGCAGGGAATTCACCTGCAGGCAGGAAAACCTTATGAAGGAATACTGCGCGTTAAATCTGAACGCCCTGTCCGCATTTTTCTATCTTTGCTGGATGAATCCAACAGGGTCCTGGCCGAACAAGTTTA
>JAAZGQ010000212.1 GCA_012511135.1 Bacteroidales bacterium
AGATTGGCCCTGAGTTGTTTGGTTTGTTCCTTTTCGGCCTGGGATTCACGTATGCTTTTGATGGTGCTTTCTATTTCTGCATTAGCCTGGCTCAATAATTGTTCGGCCTGAGTCTTGGCTTTGCCGAGGATTTGTTTGCGTTCCTGTTTGATGAGCTCCATTTGTTCCTGATAATCGGAGGTCAATTGGGCGAGGTCTTTTTCGAGCCGTTTGATTTCCATACGCTTCTTCTCCCAGTAACGTTTATCGCGCACTACATCCTGAAGGTACTTGTCCATGTCGATGTAGTCTGAACCCACCAATTCGGTCGCTTTGTCAATAACTTCCTGTGGCAGGCCAATGGTCCGGGCAATTTCTACAGCAAAAGAACTGCCCGGCCTTCCGGTTTCCAGGCGAAACAAAGGCTGCATATGATGCCGGTCGTACAACATGGCTCCGTTCAAAACACCTTCGTTGTCTTCGGCATAATGCTTGAGGTTGTCGTAATGGGTGGTTATAACCCCAAAAACCTTCTTTTGTTTGAAAATGTCAAGACAGGCTTCGGCTATAGCTCCTCCAATTTTGGGTTCAGTGCCGCTGCCAAATTCATCTATTAGCAGCAAAGTTCTTTCCCCTGCGTTTCTGAGAAAATACTTAATGTTTGTCAGGTGTGAGCTGTAGGTGCTCAAATCGTTTTCTATGGATTGTTCATCGCCAATGTCTATAAAGAGCCTGGAAAAAACTCCGCAAACCGAATTTTCCTGCATCGGTATCAATAAACCGCATTGAAGCATATATTGCAAAAGCCCTGTTGTTTTCAGGCAAACCGATTTTCCACCGGCATTGGGCCCGGAAATTACCAGAATCCTTTGTTGTTCATCCAATTGAATGTCGAGAGGCACCACTTCTTTGCCTTGTTTTTGCAGGGCAAGAAAGAGCAGGGGGTGTATAGCCCTGTTCCAGTTAATCAGACTGCTCTCAGATAAATGAGGCTTAAAGGCATTGATTTTGTTGGCAAACAGTGCTTTTGCCCTGATAAAATCTATTTGAGCCATATAATCAAATGCAGCCAGCAAGTCTTCGTTCTGAGGTCTTATGTAGTCGGCAAATTGTATTAATATGCGTATGATCTCTCTCTTTTCTTCGCTCTGCAGTTCCCTGATCTGGTTGTTGGCTTCGACCAATTCAGCCGGTTCTATGAAAACAGTTTTACCGCTGGCCGATTCATCGTGTACTATACCACTGATCCGGCGTTTGTGGGCCGGGGCTACGGGAATGACCAGGCGGCCATCGCGAATGCTTGGGCTGATGCCTTTTTCAACGATCCCGTCCTCCTGGGCTTTTTTGATTAAGATATGTAGTTTACGCGATATACCGGCAGTAGTGATGGCAATTCTTTTACGGATTTGTGCCAGTTCGGGCGAGGCATGATCCTGAATTTCTCCAAATTTGTTCAGAATGCTGTCTATGTGTTCAATTATCCGGGGAAAAGCCTGTTGCCCGGCAGAAAGTTCATGCAGCCTGGGATAGAGCAGAGTGTTTTGTTCTTCGCGGCTCAAAAAATGCAGTACCTTATGAAAGCTGTCCAGTGAACGCCTTAAATCATAGACTTCGTTTTGGTCGGCATAACTGCCTTCAATCCGGATGCGTTTTAGGACGGCTCTTAAATCAACAAACAGAATCTCGGGAAAAGCTTTTTCACTCCGCAATATTTCTAAAAATTCCGCACTCAGATCCAGAGCTAGCAGAATATCTTTATAATTATCAGAAAATTGCATCTCCAGAACCTTTTCCTTACCCAAAGCGCTGTTGCACTGCTCTTGTAGTAATGAGCGGATTTGGTCAAAGCCTGTTTTTAGTTCAAAATTCTGAGGATAGATCATTTAGGCAAAGATCAAAATCAGTATTTGCGCGCATAGGACGCGCAAAAACATGGTTAATGGATAAACAGTAGAATAGGCAACAACAGGCTGATCGCTGCCCGAACTGCTGTTGGCAAAGGCCAGCGCAGGAGGATCGGTCATGCTCCCCGACATCAGTCCCATTATATCCAGATAATTCAATTTGAAAATACTGCGGGCTACGATGCCAATTATCATTAAAGGTAGAACGGTAATTACTATACCCATACCTA
>JAAZGQ010000213.1 GCA_012511135.1 Bacteroidales bacterium
CGAAGAAACTTATTTAATTCTTAAAAATATCAAGGATCGTTACGAAGAGCATCACAACGTAACTTACTCGGACGAAGCCCTGAGAGCTTGTGTTCAGCTGACCAACCGTTATATTTCCGACCGGAATTTTCCCGACAAGGCTATTGACGCCCTGGACGAAGCCGGATCCAAAGTTCACATTTCCAATGTTCAGGTTCCCGAAAGCATTGAACTGCTCGAAAAAGAAATCGACGAAAACAACAGGCTCAAAGTGAAAGCTGTCAACGAGCAGAACTTTGAACTGGCCGCTGATTACCGTGATAAAAGCAAAGAACAAATCAAACAGCTGGCAATACTCAAAGAAGATTGGGAAGCAAAACTCACCGAAAACCGTCAGCCCGTTGACGAAGAAAAGATTGCCGAAGTGGTAGCCATGATGTCCGGTGTTCCTCTGCAACGTATTGCACAGGAAGAAGGCAGTAAACTGCTAAAAATGAAAGACGAACTTAAAGGCCGGATCATTGGCCAGGATACTGCGGTCGATGCTGTTGTAAAAGCCATTCAACGTAACAGGGTTGGTTTGAAAGATCCCAACAAACCCATCGGAACCTTTCTTTTTGTCGGCCCTACCGGTGTGGGAAAAACTCACCTGGCTAAATTGCTTTCAGAAGCGATGTTCGACACTGGCGAAGCACTCATTCGTATAGATATGAGCGAGTTTATGGAGAAATTTACGGTATCCCGTCTGGTTGGAGCTCCTCCCGGATACGTAGGTTACGAAGAAGGAGGCCAGCTCACAGAAAAAGTCCGTAGAAGGCCCTACTCCGTGCTCTTACTTGACGAAATAGAAAAAGCCCACCCGGACGTATTCAACCTGCTGTTACAGGTCATGGACGAAGGTCGCCTGACCGACAGCCTTGGACGCAGAGTGGATTTTAAAAACACCATTCTGATTATGACCTCCAACGTGGGCACACGTCAGCTCAAGGAATTTGGCAAAGGCATCGGCTTTGGCTATCCGGATTCCATTCAACAGAAAGACTACTCCAAATCTTTGATTCACAAGGCAATAACTAAAACTTTTGCTCCAGAGTTTCTGAATCGCATAGACGATACAGTTTATTTTGAACAATTGTCCAAAGATTCTATCTTGAAAATCATAGATCTGGAATTAAAATCCTTCTATCAGCGAGTAGAAAACCTGGGCTATACCCTCAATATAACTCCAGAAGCCATAAACTTCATTGCTGAACAAGGTTATGATGTGCAATTTGGTGCCAGACCACTGAAAAGAGCTATTCAAAAATACCTGGAAGACGAATTGGCCGAAGTGATTTTGGGTGAAAAATTCAAAGACAATAAGCACTTGTTTGTAGAATTCGATAGTGCTGAAAGCAAGATTGTCCTATCAGAGAAAGCTGAAAAATAAATAATCAGCTGCCAAAATAGCAGCAATCTGCAAAAAATGTCACTCCTTCGTGTTTGGCATTTTTTTTGTTTCATAAAAGACTAAAATAGCATTATTCGTTCATTTTTATCATATTTTAAACATCTACACAATTATGCAAAAAGGACATATTGGGGTTACTACAGACAACATCTTCCCCGTCATCAAAAAGTTTTTGTACAGCGATCAGGAAATTTTTTTACGCGAGCTCATTTCTAACGCGGTCGATGCCACCCAGAAACTCAAAACCCTGGCCTCGGTAGGAGAATTCAAAGAAGAACTCGGGGATTTGTCTATTCACGTAAATTTAAACAGCAAAAACAAAACCCTGACCATTTCCGATCGCGGAATAGGCATGACAGCAGAGGAGATAGACAAGTATATCAACCAAATTGCTTTTTCAGGTGCCGAAGAATTCCTCGAAAAATACAAAAACGACGCCAATGCCATCATCGGCCACTTTGGTCTGGGTTTTTATTCCAGCTTTATGGTTTCTAAACGTGTAGAGATTGTCACCAAATCCTGGAAAGAAGGTTCACAGGCCGTACGCTGGAGCTGCGAAGGTTCTCCCGAGTTCCAGCTGGAAGAAATCGAAAAAGAAAGTCGAGGTACTGATATTATCCTGCATATCGACAACAAAGAATACCTGAAAGAGGAAAAAATAAGCGAACTGCTCAACAAATACTGCAAATTTCTGCCTATACCCATAGTCTTTGGCAAAAAGAAAGAATGGAAAGACGAAAAATACCTTGAAACAGAACAGGATAACCAAATCAACGAAACACAACCGGCCTGGACCAAAAAGCCCGGTGAATTAAAAGAAGAGGATTATCTGAAATTTTACAAAGACCTCTACCCTTTCGCCGAAGATCCTTTGTTTCACATTCACCTGAACGTGGATTATCCTTTTCATCTGACCGGTATTTTGTATTTTCCGAAAATCAAAAACAGCATCGAAATTCAGAAAAACAAAATTCAGTTGTATTGTAACCAGGTATATGTGACCGATTCCGTAGAAGGTATCGTGCCTAACTTCCTGACTTTACTACATGGAGTCATCGATTCGCCTGATATACCTCTCAACGTTTCCCGCTCATACCTGCAACATGACGACAGCGTAAAAAAGATATCCAATCACATTACTAAAAAAGTGGGCGACCGACTGAAAAAGATTTTCAAGGACGAACGCAAACAATTCGAGGAAAAATGGGATCACCTGAAAATATTTATTCAATACGGCATTCTGACCGAAGAAAAATTCTGGGATTACGCCAAAGAATTCAGTCTGTTACAAAATGTTGACGGTAAGTATTTTACATTCGAAGAATACAAAACACTGATCAAAGAAGAGCAAACCGACAAAGAGGGACAGCTTATTAATCTGTATACCAGCGATAAAGAAAGTCAGTATACTTATATTGAAACTGCAAGAAATGCAGGTTACGATGTTTTATTCATGAACGGAGAACTGGATGTACCAATAATGCAACATCTGGAACAAAAATTCGAGAAATCACGTTTTGTACGTGTAGACAGCGATATCATCGGGAATCTGATCCGCAAAAAAGAGAAAGAACAACTCAAATTGAGCGAAGAAGAACAAGAGAGCCTAAAAAAGATGTTTACCGGGCATTTGCCCGTCATGGATAAAGTTCGTTTTGAGCTTCAACTGGATGCATTGGGCGAATCAAGTCTGCCCATTGTGCTGACCCAAAACGAATTTATGCGTAGAATGCAGGATATGTCTAATTTACAACCCGGTATGAGTTTCTATGGGGATATGCCTGTCAGTTATAGCATGGTATTGAACACCGAACACAAATTAATCAAAGACTTGATTGGTAAGGAACTTGACGAGAAGAATATAAGCACTGTAAATCAATTGATTGATTTGGCACTCTTGAGTAATGGTATGCTTAAGGGTGAATCACTGACAAAATTTGTTAAAAGGAGTTGCGAGCTTATTTAACTAGAATTATTATCGTATTTTTGATAATCCAGTGTTAGCAAATCTGCGATAATTAATGAAAAGTAAAGCTTTCCTCCTGTTTGTATGCTGCCTGAGCCTGGTATTTCATACTCAGGCTCAGCGCGTTGGTTTGGTATTAAGCGGAGGAGGTGCCAAAGGCCTGGCTCATGTTGGCCTGATACAGGCTCTGGAAGAAAACCACATTCCCATTGATTACATCACAGGTACTTCTATAGGTGCCATCGTAGGCAGTCTGTATGCCATTGGCATGTCTCCGGACGAAATGATGACTATTTTTTTATCGGAAGACTTTACGAATTGGTCCACCGGCACTATTCAAACCAAAGACATAGATTATTTCAGAAAAGCTGATCCAAGTCCGGAATTCTTTTCTACTTATCTTTCTCTCAACGACAGTCTTTTATCCAACCCAAGAACCTCGGTCCTTCCCAGCAGCCTGATCAATCCGAGCCAGCTTAACTATGCTTTTGTGCAGGTTTACAGTCAGTATACAGCTTTGTGCGGAGCCGATTTCGACCGTTTGTTTGTTCCCTTTCGTTGCGTGGCAGCCGATGTGCTCAGCAGGCAAGCTGTGGTTTTCAGAAATGGCAGGCTGGAAGATGCCGTTCGTGCTTCTATGAGTTTTCCTATGGTATTCAACGCTGTTGGTATTGACACCATGTTGTTGCTGGACGGTGGTATTTACGACAATTATCCGGTAGAACTCATGCAAAAAGACTTCGGCCCGGATTTTATTATTGGCAGCAATGTGTCTGTAGTAAACAGCAAACCCAACGAAAACGATGTTTTTTCACAGATTGAACATATTATTATTCAGCCCAAAAACTTCGAACTTTCTCCTGATGAATTTATTCAATTCAAATTCGAGTTGAAAGAGGTGTCCCTGATGGATTTTCATAAAGCAATGGAAACCTATCAAAAAGGCTACGACCGGGGAATTTCCATGATAGATTCCATAAAGAACAAGATTACTCGCAGACTGGATCCGGATTCATTGGCTCAAAGAAGACAGAGTTTCAGAAACAATGTTCCTGAACTGGTTTTTTACGAACTCGAAGTCAACGGGCTCAACGACCAACAGGAAGAATATGTACGCCGAATGATCGGCTACGACAATGGTCGCCGATTCACGCTCAAAGAATTCAGAAAAGCCTACTATGCCTTAATAACCGATACCAGAATATCACAGATTATTCCCAAGGTCACTTATAATTCAAACAATGGTTTGTTTATACTGAACCTTGACATCAAAACTGAAGAAAACCTGGTTTTTGCTCTGGGAGGTAACATCTCGTCTTCTACTTCCAATCTCTTGTATGCACGCATTGGATACCAACGTTTCGGAAAGCTGGCCACCTATTACTCTGCCGACGCCTATATCG
>JAAZGQ010000214.1 GCA_012511135.1 Bacteroidales bacterium
ATTACTCCCAACATTATCGACAGGGCAGAAATACTTATAAAAAAACACTACGACGGCAAAGGTTTCAAAAATGCGAACGTCAACGTCATGCAACGGGACGATCCGGAATCCGAGAATCAGGTCATCGTCGAAATCAATGTCGACAAACAAGATAAAGTTAAAGTAAACCAGTTGATAATAGAAGGCAATGAAGCCTTTGCTGACGGCAAAATCAACTGGACCATGAAAAAGACCAACGAAAAAAATAAACTGATCAACTTTTTCAGAACCAAAAAATTTGTTGATACCGAGTACCTAAACGACAAAATTGCCTTAATAGAAAAATACAATGAACACGGATACCGGGATGCCGTTATTGTTGAAGATACTATTTACCGCTTTGACGACAATACTGTCAATGTATACCTCAAGGTAGACGAAGGCCGTCAATACTTTATCCGGAACATTCGCTGGGTAGGCAACACTTTATATTCTGCCGATGAACTCAGCTTCAGACTGCAAATAGAAAAAGGCGATGTCTACAACCAAAAAAGACTTACCGAACGCTTACTTCAGTCACCCAACGAAGATGCCATAACCGATCTTTATATGGACAGAGGCTACCTCTTTTTTCAGGCTATGCCCTTGGAAGTAGCAGTCGAAGAAGATTCAATTGATCTGGAAATCAGGCTTGACGAAGGCCAACCGGCGAGCATAAGGCGCGTCAACATCAACGGCAACGACCGTTTGTACGAACATGTCATCCGCAGAGAACTCTATACCAAACCCGGAGAACTTTTCAACAAAGCCGCCTTGATGCGTTCGGCCCGGGAAATTGCCCAAACAGGGCATTTCGACCCCGAAACCATGGGCATCAATCCTATTCCCAACGAAGACGGCACAGTAGACATCGATTTGAATCTTACCTCTAAATCCAACGACCAGGTAGAATTTTCTCTGGGTTGGGGAAGCACCGGCATTGTGGGGTCAATCAGTCTGAAATTCACCAACTTCTCCATGCGTAACCTGTTGAGAATTAGTGAAGGAGTTTTGCCCCAGGGAGACGGACAAACTTTTAGTATTACAGGTCGTACCAACGGACAATATTACCAATCCTACAGCTTTTCGTTTATGGAACCCTGGCTGGGCGGGAAAAAACCCAATTCTTTCTCTTTGTCCGGCTATTACTCCTATCAAACCGGAGTAAGCGACAGGTATTACGAGAATTATTACAACAATTACATGATGAATTATTCCTATTACGGCAATTCATACGATTATGGTGATTATTACCTGACGGAAATGGACCCCACCAAATACATCAAGATGTGGGGTTTATCTGCAGGTTTAGGCACCAGGTTAGCCTGGCCCGATGACTATTTTCAACTGTTCTCGGAATTTTCATATCAGCACTATAATCTGCAAAACTGGATGTATTTCCTTATCTCCAACGGCAGGAGCAACGACCTGAGCCTTAACTTTACCCTGAGCAGAAACTCTACAGATAATCCTTTATATACTCGCTCAGGTTCTTCTTACTCTTTATCTCTGGGACTTACTCCTCCATTCTCTATGCTTGACAACAAAAGCGACGAGGATTACAAAAAGATGAACAGCCAGGAACTCTATAACTGGATAGAATACTATAAGGTCCGTTTCCGTTCCAGAACATTTACTCCGCTGAGCGGAAACCGGAAATTAGTCATGGCCACCCGTTTTGACATTGGCTTGCTGGGAGCTTATAACCAATACAAAAGATCTCCTTTCGGCACTTTCTATATGGGAGGAGACGGTATGACAGGCTATTCCAGCAGTTATGCCTACGACATAATCGCACTCAGAGGATACGGCAACGGAGATTTGGGCGTTGGCTGGCTCTATCAGCGGGTTGGTTTGGAACTGCGCTATCCTTTGTTGCTGGAACAATCGGCTACTATTTATGCCTCTGCGTTTTTAGAAGCAGGAAACCTCTGGTCTGATTTTAAATATTATTCTCCCTTTGAATTGAAACGTTCAGCAGGCGTGGGCGTACGAATCTTTATTCCGATTGTAGGCTTATTGGGTATTGACTGGGCCTATGGATTTGACCCTGTAGGTAACGAAACCAAAGCCCACGGCGGCGAATTTCACTTCGTCATTGGGCAGGAATTCTAGAATTTGTTTTAACTTTGAGCAGCTTTTAAAGTCAAATACAAAAATTTCGATATTATGAAAAAAGCTAGTTTATTAATAATCAGTCTGATTCTCAGCAGCATGGCGGTATTTGCTCAAAAATACGCCCTGATAGATATGGAATACATCTTCTCGCGTATTCCGGCTTACGAGATGGCCAATGACCAATTGAACCAGGTGTCCAAAAAGTGGCAGGCCGAAGTTGATGCTCTGGCAAATGAAGCCAAAGAGCTGTATACCAAATATCAAGCCGAAATGGTTTATCTTTCGGATGAGATGAAAAAGAACAAAGAAAACGAGATCCTGAGCAAAGAAAAAGAACTTGCCGATCTAAAACGTAAGTATTTCGGCTCTGAAGGGGAATTGTACAAAAAACGCGAAAGCCTGCTCACACCTATTCAGGACGAAATTTACAATGCTGTCAGGGAGCTTGCCGAAGAGCAATCCATAATGTTGATACTGGACAGAGCCTCCGGGGTCAACATCGTGTTTGCCTCTCCTTCGATAGACATCAGCGACCAGGTTTTAAAAAAATTGGGCTATTAATTATTAGCCAATAAAAATTCAAATACACTTTATTTATCAATACAAAAAACGACGTTATGTATAAACATTTTATTATTGCTGTCTTTTGTTTTTTGCCTTTGCTGGCAGTTGCTCAGGAATTCGGTTATATCAACAGAGCCGAAGTTTTTCAGGCTATGCCCGAAACGGCCGAAGCTATGAAAAAATTGGATGATCTGGCAAAAAATTACGAGGGTGAATTATTGATTATGCAGGAAGAATACCAAAAAAAGGGTTCCGAATTTGTAGCCCAGCGTGACAGCTTACCTGAATCGATTCGTGTTCGCCGTATGACAGAAATACAAGA
>JAAZGQ010000215.1 GCA_012511135.1 Bacteroidales bacterium
CTGATGCTTTTCCCCGGGGAATTCCTGTTGGTGTGATACACAGCATCGAAAAGAAAAGTAACAGCAGCTTTCATCGTTCGCAGGTAAGATTGTTTACCTCGTTTGAATCCTTGGCAGATGTAAGGGTCATTTCGCAATTTTTGCGTGACGAAAGAATAGAATTGGAAAAGGAGCTTGAACAATGATACGACTATTTCTCAAACACAGTCTGTTGTTTATTCTGCTATTTTTATTGCAAATAGTAGTGCTCCAGCAATTATATTTCTGGTATGTGGTGCCACTGGTGTATGTCTATATTCTTATCCGCTGGCCTTCAACGCTTTCGCCAGGATGGCTGCTTAGCTTGGGTTTTTTGCTCGGCCTGCTGGTGGATATCAACGCTGATACTCCCGGGATGCATGCTGCAGCCACTACTTTAGTGGCATTCTTGCGACCGGCTTTACTCAAAGGCTTTATTCCCAAAGAAGAAATTGAAAACCTGGAACCCAGGGAAAGAAGCATGGGTTTTATTCCTTTTTGGAAATACGTCATCAGTATAGTGTTGCTGCATCACACAGCTCTGTACCTATTGGAATCTTTTTCCTTCTTTGACCCTCTGCTTCTACTGGTAAAAATAATCGGAAGTGCTTTATTGAGCCTCTTGCTGATTTTCTTGTTTGAACGTTTTTAATTTTATAATCCGCAGGCTAACATGCGATCGACTAGCACCGATTTTGAAAACAGGGGCAGAATTATTATTCTGATCTTTGTTGGCGTGATGCTTGCCTTTATGGCCCGACTGGCCTTTTTGCAATTGTTTTCGGAAGAATACGACAAATACGCCGACAGCAATGCACAATTAAAAAAAATCATCTATCCCGAACGTGGAGTAATTTATGACCGAAACGGGAAATTGATGGTATATAACCAGGCTTTTTACGACATCATGGTCACCCCCCGCGAAATGAAAGGACTGGATACCCTGGAATTTTGTTCAACTTTAAAAATAGATCGCAGCTTTTTTGAGAAAAGAATGGCAGAAATTCGTAACCGGAGGCTAAATCCGGGTTATTCTTCTTACACGCCGCAACTTTTTATGTCTCAATTATCTGTCGAAGCCTATGGGCCCTTGCAGGAAAAACTTTATCGTTTTCCGGGCTTTTCCATAACCAACCGCAGCCTGAGGCGTTATTCCCGCCCCATAGCCGCGCATGCTTTGGGTTATGTGGCTGAGGTAGACCGCAAAGACATCGAAATAGATGCCTATTACATTCAGGGTGACTACAGCGGACGATCCGGTATCGAGAAGATGTACGAAAAGGTATTACGTGGCGAAAAGGGAGTCGAGGTCTTGCTTAGAGATGTACACGGTCGCGTAAAAGGAAGTTACAGCGAGGGCAGACGCGATCTGCCCCCTGTTCCCGGAAATGATCTCATTTTGTCGCTCGATATAGACTTGCAGGAGTACGGCGAAAAACTGATGGAAAACAAAAGAGGAGCCATAGAGGCCATCGAGCCCAAAACAGGTGAAATATTAGCCTATGTTTCGGCTCCATCCTACGATCCTTCATTGTTGGTAGGAAGCCGGCGGATGAAACATTACCTGGAGCTGGAATCATCGCCTCACAAGGTTTTTCTAAACCGCCCCATTCAATCTTTTTACCCACCCGGTTCAACTTTTAAACCGGCCCAGGGACTTGTATTGCTCCAGGAGAAGGTCATTACAGCCTCTACCAAATATGCCTGTCAGGGGGGCTATTATTTTCTGGGCCTAAAGCTGGGCTGTCATAATCATCGTTCTCCCCTGAATTTGCCTGAAGCTGTTTCTGCCTCCTGTAATGCTTATTTTGCAGCGGCCTATCGCGGCCTTATTGACCACGACAACTACTCTTCGGTGCAAGAAGCATACGGACGCTGGCGTGAATTAATATGCTCCATGGGTTTTGGCAGCCGCCTGGGAGTGGATCTGCCTTACGAGCAATCGGGCTGGATACCCGACACGCAATATTACAACAGAATCTACGGTCAAAGAGGCTGGAGAGGAGCTACTATCATCTCCAATGCCATAGGTCAGGGTGAAATTCTGGCTACTCCCCTGCAAATGGCCAATTATTGCGCCATGATATGCAATAAAGGCTGGTACATCACTCCACATATAGTGCGCGAAGTTAAAGGCCAGGCAACGGACAGTAGTTTTGTCAAGAAACATGTTTCCGGTATTGATCCTGTGCATTTTGAACCCATCATCGAAGGGATGCGGGGTGCAGTAACCAGCCCTATGGGAACTTCCAGGGGAGTGGCTGTGCCAGATATTGAGGTTTGTGGTAAAACCGGCACTGCCGAGAATCCGGGCGTAGATCACTCTATTTTTATGTGTTTTGCTCCCAAGGATGATCCTAAGATTTGTTTGCTGGTCTTTATTGAAAACGGAGGTTTTGGGGCTACCTGGGCAGTTCCCATGGCCAGCCTGATGCTGGAACAATACCTCAAGGGCAGCATTGCCCCCAATCGAAAATGGATGGAAACCCGATTGTTGAACGCTAACCTAATGAACGTTGAACCAAAAGAATAAAACCCTAAGTCTTTGGAAAGCAGTAGATATTCAAAGCTTGTTCATTTATCTGCTTTTGATCACTGTAGGTTGGCTCACTATTTACAGTGCCAGCTATAATTTTGACAGTGTTGCCATATTCGATTTGAGCAGCACTTCGGGCAAACAATTGATCTGGATAGCTGTTTCTGTGTTAGTGGGTATCTCTATACTTATTATTGATGCCAGATTTTATTACTATTTGTCATACAACCTTTACATTGCTCTGTTGTTTTTGTTGTTACTCACTATCCTGATTGCACCGGAGATAAAAGGATCCCGTTCCTGGCTGGTGTTTGGTCCTCTGAGTATTCAGCCGGCGGAATTTGCAAAATTTGCAACAGCCCTGGCCCTTTCCCGTTTTTTGGCTGATTATGGCTACAACATTAAAGATACCAAGCGGATAGTCTTGCTGTTCGCCCTCTTGCTTATCCCCGTGGGAATGATTTTTTTACAAAAAGAAACCGGTACAGCTCTGGTGTTCTTAGCCTTCTTACTGGTTTTTTACCGTGAAGGCATGTCGGGCTTGCTGCTTTTTGTCGGAGCCTGTTTGCTGAGTTATTTTGTTGTAGGGCTTAGGTTTGGGGAACAGACTTTGTGGGAGCATACTTCGATGGGCAATTTTTCCGTTTTACTATTAATTGCCCTGGTGATGTCGGGCTTGTTTTTTCGCTATCGCAAAAAAGACAACAAAACCTGGCTGATTCTTTTACTGGCTAACATTCTCCCTGTTTTGGCAGCTCTCTTATTGAACCGATATACAAAATGGGGTTTTGATATTGCTGTACTCCAGTTGGTTCTTTTGTCTTTGTCGGTTTTATACGCCTTGTTTCAGAGTATTCGCATCAATTCAAGGATACCGGCTTTGATTGCTCTTTTCACTGTACTCTCAACAGCCTTTTTGTTTGGCATTGACTATACTTTTGACCGTCTCTTGCAGCCCCATCAGCAAACACGTATACTTGTTTTACTTGGGACCATGGACGATCCTTCCGGAGTGGGTTATAATGTAAATCAGGCCAAAATATCCATAGGATCCGGAGGTTTTTGGGGCAAGGGCTATTTAAACGGAACCCAGACCAAATTGAAATACGTTCCTGAACAGGATACCGATTTTATCTTCTGTACTATTGGCGAGGAATTCGGATTTGCTGGTTCAGCAATGCTTCTGATTATATATAGTTATTTACTGATCAGATTGATTTTTATGGCAAACCGGCAGCGCTTTGTATTTGCACGGATTTACGGTTATTGTGTGGCCAGCCTTTTCTTTGTACATCTGCTGGTTAATGTGGGCATGGTGCTTGGCCTGATGCCTGTCATTGGTATTCCTCTGCCATTTTTAAGTTATGGAGGTTCTTCTTTGCTGGGATTTACTATCCTCTTGTTTATTTTTTTACGCCTGGATGCCGACAACCTGAGACGGCATTAAATAAATCACTCAGCCCTCAGGCATACGCCTACATTACGAATACCCTGCAGCCTTTCGTCCTGCATGGCGTGGCTAAGCTCAATTTTGAAAGAACTTAGTGCCGGCAGTTTTTTACTGAATACTTCATGTGTAAACATCGATCCCCAGCCTGAACCTGCCCATCTCCCGTTTTCTTTGATCAAGCTGATATCAATTAACTCGTGATAAGTGGTGTCGGCCAAAAAGATATCTGCATTCAGGCTAAGATTGGTATAGGGATAACTGTTGTCGTTGCGCAGGTATATTGTGAGTACTAAAGCTTCAGTATGGCCGGGAACAAAGTCAAAACTGTCTTCGAAACACAAAACCTCAGTTCTGTTCCAATGTTCAAGCGGCTTGAATTCCTTGTAGAGCAGATGCTCCCGACAGGCGCTGAACAAGAGAAACAGCGGCATCAGGATCAAGAAGACTTTACCGATTTGACCAGGTTTCATTTGCTGTCCGGCTTGCTGTTGTTATCGATGTTTTTGCTTCTGTTGTTGCTGCTGCCGCTGCTGTTGCTGCCGCTGCTGTTGCTGTTGCCGCCGCTGCTGTTGCTGTTGCCGCCGCTTTGTTTTCCCCTGTTACGGGAACGATTTTTCCTGTTTTTGTTTTCGAAAGCTTTGTCAGTTCTGTTCTTGTCGGTTCTGTTGTCAGCCTCTCTTGTTGTGTTGTCACTTTTTGTGTTCCGGCTATCCTGGCGTTTTTTGTTGTCTTTGTTCTTTTTTCTGTCAAATCGCTTCAAATCGCTACTCAGGACATCTCCAAATTCCTTGGGCCCTTTTTCTTCGGCTTGTTCTGATAAAGCATCAACACGAATCCCTTTTTTATTCAGAGCAATAATCTGAAGAGCTCTTTCGACAGAGATGCTTACGGCATTGGCCATAGAATCTTTGCCGGTAGAATAGCAAACCTGACGCTTAAACAGATCTGTTTTGATCTGAAAATAACTGGCATCCTTGGTTTCGAGAACTATATCTTTGGCCGGAAGGCCTTTTTGGGCTTCCACGTACATGTCAGTTTCGTAATTGAGGCAGCATTTCAGTTTGCCGCATTGACCGGCCAGTTTTTGAGGATTCAGGCTCAGGTCCTGGTAGCGGGCAGCGCTGGTGGAGACAGAAACGAAATTGGTCATCCAGGAGGAGCAGCACATTTCCCGGCCGCAGGGGCCAATACCGCCTATGCGTCCTGCTTCCTGACGGGCTCCGATCTGTTTCATTTCGATGCGGACATGAAAGGTGTCTGCCAATACTCGTATCAGCTGCCTGAAGTCCACCCGATCGTCGGCTATATAATAAAAAATGGCTTTGTTGCCGTCGCCCTGGTATTCTACATCGCCAATTTTCATGTTGAGCCTGAGTTCTTCGGCAATCTTACGGGAACGCAGCATGGTGTCGTGCTCGCGGGCTTTGGATTCCTCGTATTTATCAAGATCCACGGGACGGGCTTTACGGTAAATCCGTCGAACCTCCTGCTGGTCGAAGCGGTAATTGATTTTTTTCATTTGCTTGAGCACCAGGTGTCCGGTAAGGCTCACTTCTCCTATATCGTGCCCCGGGGAGGATTCCACAGCTACCAAATCGCCCTTTTGCAGAGGAAGTTTATTACTGTTCAGGTAATAGCCTTTGCGTGTATTTTTGAATTGCACTTCGACGTAGTCCGTCGAAGCCTGGGCTTCGGGCAAATCGCAGAGCCAGTTGAAAGTGTTGAGTTTTTTTATTTTAGCACAACCGCAAGCCTTGGTATGCATCAGGAAGCCGTTGTTGTGTAATTTATAGGTCATAAAAAGCTGGTTTGAAACACAAAAGTAATTTATTTTAGCTTCAGGCGCAATTATTTAAATAAGAGGATAGCTTGTAGAGCCATATCGAAAAAAACCATCCTGGCCTGTACATTTTGTTCAATATGGCGTTCGGCCAAAGCAAAGAGATCCATAAATGCCTGGACGTTGCTCTGATTGATGTAAGGAAAGAATTTTGAAGAAAAGGCTTTTTCCTTGGGATTGAGGTAGCTTAGTTTCTCTTCTCGGGTGTTTAGAATAAAATTCTCCCGGATCATACGCTGGGCAAAACTCAGGTAACGTTTTTGGCGTTCCCTGCCGATTTTGGCCATCTCCTCGGACCATAATTTCAGGTCTTGCAGACTTTTTTGTTTTTCGGGCAGTTTGGAGGAGGGGAAATGGGCAATGGTATAAGCTCCCCGCATACTGCGCATAAATTGCTCCAGGCAATAAGAGTCCTCCTCGTCCGATTCCAGCAAACTGAGCGCTTCCAGCCAGCTGCCTGCGGACAGACGCACCAGCGATGTGAGTGTCGCGGAATCCATAGCTTTGTGCTGTTGCAGAGCTGCTGCCATGTCGGCATCTGCTATGCGGGGCACCTGAATGTGTTGAGCCCTGGAGTAGATGGTTTCCAGATTTTTTTCGCTGTTTTCCGAAATCAGCAGGAAAACGGTGTTTCCCGGTGGTTCTTCCAGGATTTTGAGTAATTTGTTGGCGCAGGAAGCATGCATTTTCTCAGGCAACCAAATCAGCATTACTTTGAACTCGGCCTCGATGCTTTTGAAACTGAGTTTGCGCAAAATTTCGGAACTTTCTTCGGCATAGATCATGCCCTGGGCATTACCGGCTCCTATTTTATCCAGCCAGGTGTTGAAGCTAAAATAGGCTTTGGTCGAGGCTGTTTCGCGCCACTGGGGAAGAAAATCGTCGCATACCCATTTTTTCTTGCTGTCGGGTTTAAATATCGGAAAAACAAAATGCAAATCGGGATGTATCAGTTTGTCGAATTTGCGGCAGGAGGCGCATTTCCCGCAAGCATCACCCGACTGTCGGTCCGTACAGCAGAGATAGCGGGCCAGGGCCAGGGCCAAAGCGAGTTTACCTCTGCCGGGCCTGCCCGACAACATCAGGGCGTGGGGCATTCTGCCTTCGTCCACCATGTCGGACAAACGTTTTTTGACGGCCTGCTGGCCTATGATATCTTTAAAATACATTCTGCGTTTGTATGGTATCTGCTTTGGCCATTAAGGGCTGTAATTGGTGTATTACGTCCAGTTTGACCAGTTCAAAACTATCTTTGTATTCC
>JAAZGQ010000216.1 GCA_012511135.1 Bacteroidales bacterium
GGCCTGGACAGAGCAAGCACCAGGGCATCGTCTCCCTGTTTTTTCAGGGATTTCGACAGCATCAAAGCAACCTCCTTTATACCCGAACCGTCCCAGTTGGTTGTCAGTTGCACTATCAAAGGCCTATCGGGCATTTGCCGAAGCATTTTAATTCTTTCGGTCACCAACACAGCCGCTTTCTCATTCAAAGCTTCTGCAATCACATTGTTCCGTCCATCCTTAAGGCTGAATCCCGAGACTACTTCCAAACCCGAAAGTTTAGCCAGCCGCGAAGGAGTTTTAATCCTTTTGTCCAGCAAATCTATAATGATTATGGCTAACAAGGTGAACAAAAATGCAAACACAGCCGAAGCCAAACTATACATTTTATACGGCGCATAAATAGGATTAATAGGGAATGCAGGTGCATCAAAAATCCGCATATTCAAACGCATATTCATATTCTGCTCATTTTGTCGGGCCATTCCCAATTGTTCCAGGATATTCAGATACTGCCTTTCGTACACGTCAATCTCGCGTTCAAACCTCTTGATGGTTGCCCCCACGGGCGCAAAGCGTTTGTATTGCATCATAAATTCATCCAGTCTTTCCTTCAAAGACTTAAGTTGAGCGGCAGAACTTTCATTTTCTTTTACAGCATCCAGCCATTGAGCCAGTAGGTATTGAGCTTCCATCATCTGGCTGTTTTTGTCGCTGATACTCATGGAGTCGAGTTTGAGTTTCATTTGAGTTTCGACTTCCATTCTTTGTTGTTCCAAAGTTACAAGATTATGCCGGCCTTGATCACTTGGTCCGCTTTCCAGCAAGGTTATCTGATAATTAATATTTACCAGTCTATCCCTCAGCTTCATTATATCGTAATTTCGCAAATTGATACGGTAACGGCTGCCCACTTCCGTCTCAAGTTTACGCAAAACTTCAACAGAAGACTCATAAGCCATTTTTGTTTCCTGCATCAATAGCTCCAGCTTTTCTTGTTGGGTAGTAAGTTGCTTGGTCTGCTCAAAGTAATTGACAATATCGTGTTCCACATTGTATTCCAGCAACTCCTGTTCAGCCTCCCGCAGTTTGTCCTGTGCCTGTTCCAGTTGTTCTTCGAAATACCCCACTGCAGAATTAGTCTGGGAAATTTTCAATTCCCCGTAATACTCAATAATTACCTCTGTGGCATATTTTACCGTATTATAACAAATGCCCGGGTCAGAGAGCTCATAACTGATTCTAATCAAATCGCTATTGGTCAGCCTTTCGGTTTTCATCCTGGAAATAGCCTGAATGCTGTAAAAACGGTGTCCGTAATGCATCAGCCTGTAAATGTAATTGTTTTCGTCCTCCGTAATTACAGACTTAAGATTCTGATAGCTTTGCTCGTAATCGCCCTTCACTACCAGGCGCCTGATGCTGTCGGGAGCGTATTTTTTCAATTCATAAAAAGCCTCATCCGACATAATCTCGCGCTGAGGTCTTTCGAGCAACAAATGCTGGGTAAGCAATCTCAGAGCCACCTCTTCGTGCAGTGTAGACGATCTTAGCATCGACAAAACGTTATTGTATTCGTTTTGAGTGGCCGTGTTGTCTACTCTGAAAACATCCACCACAATGCCCGTATTGGAAGTAATGCCGGTATAAATTGTAGAAGCACTGCTGTAATGAGGAGAGATACTTTTGGTCACAACAAACACCAGTCCGCCCACCACTACAGGGACAATAATCAAATAAAGGAACTTGGATACCAGAAGTTTTATAAAGTGGAAAATATCCATAACCGGCGGTTTTTTAAAATTCAGAGCCCGTAAGCAATTTTAATAAATGATATTGCATCAGAAATTCATTCTTTGCGACAACATACTCCTCAAAAGAACGTCTGTATGAATACGTAATGGTAGAATATTCGCTCAGCTTGATCAAACTGTTCTGCATGTCGTTTTTAGCTTTCAGGTAATCCAGTTCAGAGGTTTGTACATTGATCTGATGTATACCCAGCACCTCGTAAGAACTTTTCAACTTATAATACTCGGTCACCACCATGCGGATAATTTCTTTTTTCAGTTCCTCTCTTTTCAATTCTGCCTCGTTAATGCTGTACTTTAATTTCTTTACTTTGTTGTTGTTGCTCCATAAATACGAAAGAGGCAGGCGCAAGGTCAGACCGGCGTAATAATTGAAACGCTCCTCGGCAGCATACAAATCCAAGCCGGGAGTGCTGCCCGTACC
>JAAZGQ010000217.1 GCA_012511135.1 Bacteroidales bacterium
ACTAATACATTCAGTGCCAATCCGATTAAATTAAACTCGAGTCGTTTTAGTTTGCAAGAAGTATTGGACGCAGCCATAGAGCTTGCCCGTCAGGCTGCCGGAGCAAGCTCCTGCAAGATTATGCTAAATATCGGTCCTACGGGAAAATTGCTCGAACCGGTGGGAGAACTCAGTTTTGAGGAAGCTTACGAAAATTTTAAAAGCGTAGTGGACTACACCAAAGACAAGGTGGATGGTTATGTGCTGGAAACCTTTTCGGATCTCTACGAAATCAGGGCAGCTGTGCTGGCAGTTAAAGAGAATTCAGCACTGCCCCTTATGGCCACCATGACCTTTGATACCAGCGGCAGAACCCTTACCGGTTCCAGTCCCGAAATTGTTGCTCTTACATTGACTGCGCTGGGTGTTGACGTACCGGGAATCAATTGCTCCACTTCGCCCGAGCACCTGATACCTTTGATCAAAAGAATGAGAGCCTTTACTCATCTGCCACTTCTGGTTCAGCCCAATAAGGGTTTTCCAGTACTTTGCCAGGGCTCTGTGTCTTATGCCATGAGCGACGAAGATTTCGTTTATTATACAGGCAAACTTATTGATGCCGGAGCTTCCATAGTGGGAGGCTGTTGCGGCACAACTCCTTCAACCATAACAATGATGTCCAGGTTCAAAAACCTGCCACTCAAGGAATATGCCCCTCCGGCCGACAGTTATATTTGTTCTTCTACCCAATTGCTAAAACTTCAGCAAGGCCTGGTTTGCGGAGAACGCCTCAATCCCACCGGCAAGAAAAAACTACAGCAAGCCCTTTTGAACAGCGATTTCGGTTATCTGCAGCAGGAAGCCCTCAGCCAGCAGGAAGCCGGGGCTCATTTCCTGGATTTGAATGTGGGTATTCCCAATGCTGATGAAGTTGATTTGTTGTGCCGGGCTACTAAAAAAATACAGGAAATTTGTGATTTGCCCCTGCAACTGGACAGTTCCAATCCCGAGGCCATCGAAGCGGCTATCCGGGTGTACAATGGTGTGCCGGTAATCAATTCCATCAACGGCAGCGAGCCGGTGCTTAAGGTTATGCTTCCCCTGCTGAGCAAATATGGAGCCTCTGCCGTTGCGCTCACCTTAGACGAAAAAGGGATACCTGAAACAGTGGAGGGACGTTTGCACATAGCCAGGCGTATTATTGCTAAGGCTTCAGCCTTGGGCATCAACAAAAACCGCTTGATTTTTGACGCCCTGGTAATGGCAATTTCGTCCGATCAGAGCTATGGCCCGCTCACGCTTGAAACCCTGCGCAGTCTGAAAAAACTGGGAGTGCTTACTACCATAGGTTTGTCCAATGTGTCCTTTGGTTTGCCCAATCGCCCCTTGCTCAATCGTAGTTTTTTGCTGATGGCTTTAACTTTGGGCCTGGATATTCCCATTCTGAATCCTCTGGACAAAGAAAATATGCAAAGCCTAAAAGCTTTTAATGCTTTAACGGGTGCTGATCCTGCCTGCGAGAACTACATTGCCTCTCATTCCTTAAACCCTGTGCAGGAACAAAGCGACAGTCTGTACCAGGTAGTGCTCAGCGGGTTAAAAGATTCATTGCCGCTGGCCATGGATAAGATTCTTAAAGAAAAAGAGCCTCAGCAGATCATAGACGAAGTATTGATTCCTGCTTTGAACGAAGTAGGGCTGCGTTTCGAAAAAAAACACGTATTTTTGCCCCAGCTCATCCGTTCGGCAGAAGTAGCCCGGCAGGCATTTCAACAATTGGGAGATTTGTTTGTCCGTAGTGCAGACAAAACTCAGGGCCTGGTGGTGCTGGCAACTGTAAAGGGTGATATTCACGACATTGGCAAGAATATTGTCAAGGTGGTTTTGGAGAGCCATGGCTACCGGGTGGTGGATTTAGGCAAAAATGTTGATCCCGAAAAAGTGCTGGATGCTTATCAAACTTACCATCCAATGGCCATCGGACTCAGTGCCTTGATGACCACCACGGTGCCTTCGATGACTCAGACGCTGGAAGCTCTAAAGGCTGTTGCTGCCAAATGCCCGGTTATCATAGGCGGAGCGGTGATAACCGAAAGCCTGGCCCGGGAGATGGGAGCCGATTATTACGCTCCCGATGCTTTGACGGCCATACGTATTTTGAAAGAATTATGATACAGGGAATTGATATACACAAAAGTTTTGGCCCGCTGGAGGTGCTCAAAGGGCTCAATATCGAAGTGAAGGCGGGCGAAGTGGTGGCTGTTGTAGGCCCCAGCGGAGCCGGCAAAACCACTTTACTGCAGATACTGGGTACTCTCGATCGCCCCAACCTTGACAGTGTTCGCATCAACGGCACCGAAGTCTCCGGTCTGAGTAATCGCGAACAAGCTTTGTTTCGCAATCGTAACATAGGTTTTGTGTTTCAGTTTCACCAGCTCTTACCGGAATTTACCGCCCTGGAAAATGTGAGCATTCCGGCTCTGATTGCGGGCATAAGCAAAAAAGAAGCCGAAGCTAAGGCAGCAGAAATACTAGATTATCTGAATCTTTCTAATCGTGTTAATCACAAGCCTTCCGAACTGTCCGGTGGCGAAAATCAGCGGGTAGCGGTTGCCAGAGCCCTGGTTAACCGGCCAAAAGTGGTTTTTGGAGACGAACCCTCCGGGAGTCTTGACAGTAAACATAAAACGGAGTTGCATCAATTGTTTTTTGATTTGCGCGAACGTTTCGGGCAAACCTTTGTCATTGTAACCCACGACAAAGAGCTGGCCCGTTTGACAGATCGGGTTATTGAAATTAAAGATGGTATCATCCTGACATAATCACTATTACTATGAACAAAATCCTCCTTGCTGTATTGCTTCCTGTGCTGCTCGGCTTTTTATCTTGTCAAACTAAACAAACTCAGGATAATCAGGCAGAAAAACAGGCATCCAAAGTCACTGTATTGATAGAGTATGCAGACAGTACGATCAAAGTTTCCAGACAGCCTTTCGGAATTCGTGTTTCCCGGCTGGGGATGCATGTAGTGGCCGTATCACGCAGAAAGAATGTGGAATTTATACTAAAAGGTAATTCCTCCGAAGGTTCATTCAAAGTGTACAGTGATCATCCCTTTGCCTTGCGTCTGAACGGAGTTCAATTGTTCAATCCTGAGGGGCCTGCTATCAATATTCAGTCTGCTCAACACACTCTTATCGTGTTAACGCCCGAAACCCAAAACATACTCAAAGATGGTTCCCTCTATGCCCTACCGCCCAAAGGGGAACAAATGAACGCTTGTATTTTTAGCGAAGGTAATTTGATTTTTTACGGTTCAGGAAATTTGCTCATAAAAGGCAATTACAAACATGCCCTTTACAGCAGGGGCTATCTTAAGTTGGCCGAAAACTGTGATATCAGGGTTTCCGAAGCCAAAAAAGATGGTTTTCATGTCCTGGGCGACATCATTATTGAGGGAGGCCAGCTCAACATCAACGCTGCAGACGATGGAATTAAATCTGCGGGCAATATCACAGTCAACAACGGAGATATCGTTGTCAAAGCAATAAAGAAAGACGGCTCCGAAGGCCTGGAATGCAGCCTGCTTACCGTAAACGGAGGGCAAATGAGAGTGCTGGCCTACGACGATGCCATAAACACAGCCAGGGAATTGATCATCAACGGTGGCTCTGTGTATTGTTACAGCCTGTACAACGATGGAATTGACAGCAACGGTTCCATACATATTAACGGAGGTCTGGTGGTATCTTCAGG
>JAAZGQ010000218.1 GCA_012511135.1 Bacteroidales bacterium
CGGAACATTGCATTCGACAATGCTTCGATGATGGTTCCGTCCTGTTCTATTGCAGCTTGTTTTGCCATATAATTTATTTCGATTTAAATGAAACGATCTCCTATAACTTCTTTAATGTAATCAAACGAAGACAAAATTTCAGCTTTTCCCTTGCGTATAGCCACCGTATGTTCAAAATGTGCCGAAGGTTTACGGTCCGAGGTGCGAACAGTCCAACCGTCGTTTTCTATCACTATGTTGCGCTTGCCCATATTGATCATAGGCTCAATGGCTATAACCATCCCTGTTTTTAACAAAGGGCCAGCCCCTCTTTTACCTACGTTGGATACTTCGGGCTCTTCGTGCAAATTACGTCCTATTCCGTGACCAACCATTTCGCGAACCACAGTATATCCTCTGGTCTGGCAATGCTGCTGAACAGCGTAGCCGATGTTTCCCAGTCTGCTGCCGTCAACGGCCTGCTCTATACCCAAATACAGAGCCTCTTTGGTTGTTTTCATCAAGTTTCGTAATTCCTCACGCACTTCTCCAACACAAAAAGTGTAGGCAGAATCCCCGTGATATCCGTTCTTGTAAGCGCCACAATCCACCGAAACAATATCTCCTTCGTGCAAAACTTGTTGAACCGAAGGTATTCCGTGTACTACCACTTCGTTGACAGAAATACAAAGTGAGGCGGGATAGCCATTGTAATGCAGAAAGGAAGGGACAGCTCCACAGGAACGGATAAAATCCTCTCCAATCTGATCCAGGTATTTGGTTGTAACCCCCGGTTGTATAAATTTTGCAACTTCGGCCAACGCTTTGGCCACTATTTGATTACTTTCTCTCAGAAAGTCAATTTCTTCTTCTGTCTTCAAATAAATCATTGTCCGGCTTTAATAAGCAGCAATGCTTCCGGTGCGTCCTTTGATGCGGCCCGACTTCAACAAACCGTCGTAATGCCTCATCAACAGATGACTTTCAATTTGCTGCAAAGTATCCAGGACAACTCCCACTAAAATCAGCAAAGAAGTTCCGCCAAAAAATTGCGAAAAGCCTTGGCTTACACCAAAGAAACTGGCAAAAGCGGGCATTATGGCAATAAAGGCTAAAAACATAGATCCGGGGAAGGTGATCCGGGACATAATTTCGTCCAGATAGTCGGAGGTTCGTTTGCCGGGTTTAACTCCGGGAATAAATCCGCCGTTGCGTTTCATATCTTCTGCCATTTGAACCGGATTAATGGTAATGGCTGTGTAAAACCAGGTGAACAGAATAATCAGAATGGCATAAATAAAATTATACCAAAAGCCTGTAATATCACTTAAAGCGATGGCAAATGCACCACCTCCACCTGATTTTGAAAATTGCATTACCGTAGCCGGAATAAACATGATGGCTTGTGCAAAGATAATCGGCATCACCCCGGCTGCGTTTACTTTGAGCGGAATATATTGACGAGCTCCGCCGTATTGTTTGTTCCCGACTACTCTTTTTGCGTATTGAACGGGAATTTTTCTGGTTCCTTGCACTAAAAGTATAGAAAACACTGTAACAGCAAGCAAAAGCAATATTTCTCCAAGGAACATTATCAAACCTCCTGAATTTGCAGACAGACGGGATACAAATTCCTGGAACAGCGACTGAGGTAAACGGGCGATGATACCGATCAAAATGATCATGGAAACACCGTTACCTATGCCCTTGTCAGTGATACGCTCTCCCAGCCACAAGGTAAACATACTACCCGATGCCAGCAAAATTACCGAAGATACACGGAACCAAAATCCGGAAGGAAGGGGTACTCCATTGGCAGAAAGGTTAGCCAGAAAAGCCGGACCTTGCAGCAACAAAATAGCCACCGTCAGATAACGGGTGTATTGGTTCATTTTGCGCCTGCCGCTCTCACCTTCCCGCTGCAATTTCTGGAAAAAAGGAACAGCCATACCCAACAACTGAATCACAATGGATGCAGATATATAGGGCATGATACCCAGTCCGAATACTGAAGCGTTGGAAAAAGCGCCTCCGGTAAACATATCCAGCAAAGACATTAGACCTTCACGGGTCTGAGCCTGTAAACCGGTCAACATCTGAGGATCAATACCAGGAAGTACTACAAAAGATCCAAAGCGGAAAACGGCCACCAGCAAAAGTGTGGTCAGTAAACGGCTTTTGAGCTCTTCTATCTTCCAGATATTTTTTAAGGTTTCTATCAGTTTCATTCGATTGTGTGTTTATTATTCTTCAATCGTTTTAGTTTCCGTCTTTTCAGGAGCCTGAAATTCGCTGGTCAACTGAGCTTTGCCACCGGCTGCTTCAATGGCTTTTACAGCAGGAGCCGAAAAAGCATCTGCAATCACCTGCAACTTAGCACTGAGGCTGCCTTTGGCCAGGATTTTAACTTTTTGCGTGGCAGAAATAAAACCTGCCTGCAACAATACATCCCTGTTAATTAGCTTGTAAGATTTGCTTTCAGCCAGGGCTTGCAGTGTTTCCAGATTGATGGCTTTATATTCAACACGGTTGATGTTAGTAAAACCAAATTTGGGCAAACGGCGTTGTAAAGGCATCTGACCACCTTCGAAACCACGTTTTTTTGAATAACCCGAACGTGATTTTGCTCCTTTGTGACCTCTGGTGGAGGTTCCCCCCATACCCGATCCCGGTCCGCGTCCAATACGTTTACGGCTTTTTACTGAGCCTGGTGCTGGTTTGAGATTATTTAGATTCATGCTTGTATTTTTATTCAACGATTTTCACTAAGTGTTTTACTTTATTGACCATACCAAGGATAGCTGCATTCTCCTCGTGTTCTACCACGTTGTTGAGTTTTTTCAATCCAAGAGCATCCAGGGTTCTTTTCTGATCTTTGGGTGCGCCAATACGACTTTTTACTTGTTTGATCTTTATAACCGACATGATAATTTCCTCCTTATCCTTTAAATACTCGTTCAACCGAAATACCCCTGTTTTGCGAAACCATATAAGCGTCGCGCAATTCACTCAGGGCTTTGATAGTGGCTTTGACCATATTGTGGGGATTGGATGAGCCCAGTGATTTGGCTACCACGTCTGTCACACCGGCACTTTCGAGAACGGCACGCATGGCACCACCGGCATTGACCCCGGTACCCAGGGTAGCGGGTTTGATAATTACTTTGGCTCCGCTGTACTTGGCAAACTGTTCGTGAGGAATAGTGCCTTTGTAAACAGGAACTCTGATCAAATTCTTCTTGGCTGCTTCAGCTCCTTTGGATATTGCTGCTGTTACTTCACCGGCTTTTCCAAGCCCCCAACCTACTATACCGTCTTCGTTACCTACCACCACAATGGCAGAAAAGCTAAAGGCACGTCCACCTTTTGTAACCTTGGTTACCCGGTTGATGGCCACTAACCTGTCTTTTAACTCCAAATCGTTGGTTGTCTTAACTCTGTTCAATTGTCCTGCCATGATGTTAAAATTTAAGTCCGCCTTTACGAGCGGCATCAGCCAATTCTTTAATTCTTCCGTGATAGAGATAACCGTTGCGGTCAAAAACCACTGTAGTAATACCTGCTTCAATGGCATTTTTGGCGGCCATTTCACCTACTTTGACAGCTTGTTCTTTTTTGCCGGTTTTTGTTTCGAGCTTCAAAGAAGAAGCAGAAGCCAGGGTTTTCCCGTCTTTATCATCTACAAATTGCACGTAAATTTGTTTGTTACTTCTAAACACGGTCATACGGGGGCTTGCGGAGGTTCCGAAGCTTTTGGAGCGTACCCGTTGTTTTATTTTGAGTCTTCTTAATTCTTTAGTTGTCATATCTGGTAGAGTTTTATACGATTATTTCTTGGCAGCAGATTTACCGGCTTTTCTGCGAACTACTTCGCCCTGGAAGCGGATACCTTTACCCTTGTAAGGTTCAGGCTTGCGGAAAGAGCGGATCTTGGCACAAATCTGTCCAAGTAATTGTTTATCGCAGGATTCAAGCATAATCAGCGGATTCTTGTTACGTTCCGACTTCGTCTCTACTTTCACTTCCTGAGGCAGGAGCATGTAAATTTCGTGGGTATAACCAAGGGCCAATTTCAATAATTGTCCGTCGTTGCTGGCACGATAACCGACACCAACCAACTCCTGTACACTGCGAAAACCTTCTGATACTCCGACTACCATGTTGTGAATAAGGGCACGATACAAGCCATGCAGGGCACGATGTTCCTTGTCCTCCGAAGGACGGGAAACATAAACAGTGTCGTCTTTAACTTCTATGCTGATGCCCCCGGTCAAAAGCTGCTGCAGCTGGCCTTTGGGACCCTTTACGCTTACAACATTGTTGTTGTCAACTTCAACGCTAACCTTAGAAGGGATAGCTATAGGCAATTTTCCAATTCTTGACATATTATTCTCCTCCTCTGATTAATAAATGTAACATAAAACTTCTCCGCCGAGTTTTAATTCTCTGGCTTCCTTATCTGTGATCACACCCTGGGAGGTTGAAATAACAGCTATACCCAAACCATTGAGTACACGCGGAATCTCACGGTGTCCAACATACCTGCGAAGGCCGGGAGTGGATACACGTACCAGTTTTTTGATGGCATTTTGTTTACTCAGGGGGTCGTACTTCAAAGCAATCTTAATGCTACCCTGAGGGCCGTCTTCCACGAACTTGTAGTTCAGGATATAGCCCTTTTTTAAAAGGATTTTGGTGATTTCCTTTTTCAAATTTGATGCGGGAATTTCAACTACCCTGTGATTGGCACTGATAGCATTCCGCAATCTGGTTAAATAATCTGCAATAGGATCTGTCATATTGTTAGTTTAAATTGATCCGGCCTACCCGGACAATATTTAATAATATTTTTTAATGTTTACCAGCTGGCCTTGCGAACACCGGGTATCAAGCCTTGTGAAGCCATTTCACGAAACTGTATACGTGAAACACCAAACTGACGCATGTAACCTTTGGGTCTTCCGGTAATCTTGCAACGATTATGAATGCGTACCGGGCAGGAGTTTTTAGGTAAATCCTGCAATGCTTCGTAGTTACCTTCTGCTTTGAGTCTGGCTCTTTTTTCGGCGTACCTGGCAATAAGTTTTGCTCGGTTTACCTCGCGGGCTTTCATTGATTCTTTTGCCATAATGCTATTTAATTATTATTGATGTTCTTGAAAGGCAAACCAAATTCCTTGAGCAGGGCATAGCCTTCTTCGTCGGTTTTGGCGCTGGTTACCATAGTAATGTTCATTCCTACCAGGTGGGAAATGTTGTCAATGTTGATTTCAGGAAATATAATCTGTTCCTGCACTCCCATAGTGTAGTTGCCACGTCCGTCCAGTTTGCTTTCGATGCCTTTGAAGTCCCTGATACGGGGCAGGGCAACTCTTACAAGGCGTTCCAGAAATTCGTACATCTTTTCACGGCGTAAAGTCACCATAACTCCAATGGGCATTTTTTTACGCAGTTTGAAGTTGGATATATCCTTTTTGGACAATGTTGCCACGGCTTTTTGCCCGGTTATGGCAGACAATTCAGCAATGGCAGTATCAATAATCTTTTTGTCTGCCACAGCCATACCCAAACCTTGGTTAATGACTATTTTTTCTAATTTTGGCACCTGCATCACTGAGGTATACCCAAATTCTTTTGTTAAAGCAGGAATTATACGTTCCTGATATTCTTTTTTGAGGCTGGCTGTATTCATTACTTAATTTCCTCCCCTGATTTTTTGGATATTCTGACTAATTTCCCTTTATCATTTCTGGCACGACCTATGCGGGTAGCTTTACCCGATTTAGGATCCAAGGGATTTAAATTGGAAATGTGAACGGGAGCTTCTTTTTTAAGAATGCCACCCTGGGGACTTTTGGCATTGGGCTTGGTGTGCCTGGATACAAAATTGACCCCTTCTACGATGGCCCGTTTTTTGTCAACGTCCACCTCGAGCACGCGACCGGTTTTACCCTTATCCTCGCCTGCATTCACAAATACTGTGTCGCCTTTTTTAATATGTAGCTTTGTCATTATGATGATATTTCTATTCAATTATAGTACTTCGGGAGCCAAAGAAACAATCTTCATGTTGGTATTGCGAAGTTCTCTGGCAACCGGGCCAAAAATACGACTTCCACGCAACTCGTCAGCATTGGTCAACATTACACAGGCATTGTCGTCAAATCGAATATATGAACCGTCGGCTCTTTTGATCTCTTTCTTGGTACGGACAATTACGGCCTTGGAGACAACTCCTTTTTTCATTTCACTGGAGGGAATCACATTTTTTACCGCTACCACGATAGTATCTCCCACCGAGGCATAACGTCTTCCGGTACCTCCCAGCACACGGATGCACAACACCTCTTTTGCACCACTGTTATCGGCTACATTGAGCCTGCTTTCTGATTGTATCATGATTATTTCGCTCTTTCGATAATTTCAACTAATCTCCATCTCTTGGTTTTACTCAGGGGACGGGTTTCCATAATCTTTACGGAATCACCAATGTTACATTCGTTCTTTTCGTCATGGGCATAGTACTTTTTGGTCTTGCTCACAAACTTTCTGTAAATCGGATGTTTTTCCTTGAATTTACTCACAACGGTGATGGACTTGTCCCCTTTGTTGCCGATGACAACACCGTATCTCTCTTTTCTTAAATTTCTGGTTTCCATCAGGCTATGTATTAATTTTGTTCTTTACTTCTTTCAATTAGTATCGTTGTCAAACGTGCTATCAACCTACGGCTTTCTTTGATCTGGACAGGATTATCCAAAGGTGAAATGCTGTGCTGAAGTATCAAGGTATTCAAATGGTCGTTTTCGGCATCGATACGTTCCTTTATCTCCTTAATGCTTAATTCTCTTACTTCTTTAGCTTTCATAGGTCTTACACGTTTTGATTTAGAACATCATAATCACGTCTGACGACAAACTTGGTCGTAACAGGCAACTTTTGGGCTGCCAGACGTAAAGCTTCTTTGGCAACATCAAAAGGTACGCCTTCCACTTCGATTAGAATTCTGCCCGGAGTTACCGGAGCCACAAATCCTTCGGGAGCACCTTTTCCTTTACCCATACGGACTTCTGCAGGTTTCTTGGTAAAGGGTTTATCCGGGAAAATCCGGATCCATATCTGACCCTGACGTTGCATATAACGGGTCACGGCAATACGGGCAGACTCAATCTGCTGGCCGGTGCTCCATTTGTTTTCCAGAGTCTTGATTCCAAAAGATCCAAAGGCCAATTGGTTACCGCGTTGGGCATTCCCTTTCATGCGGCCTTTTTGCTGTCTTCTGAATTTCGTTCTTTTCGGCTGTAACATTGTTTCGCGATTATAATATTATCTATTGCTATTTCTCTTTTTGCGGAAACCACCTTTGCGATCGTCCCGGCGTTCACCGCCAAAACCTCTTTCGTTTCTGCCACCGCTTTGGGTATTGCTGAACTGAGGGGCCAAATCAACTTTTCCGTAAATTTCGCCTCTGCAAATCCAAACCTTGATGCCTATCAGACCAACCTTGGTCAGGCCTTCGGCTAAAGCATAATCTATATCGGCCCTGAAAGTATGCAGCGGGGTACGCCCTTCTTTGTACATTTCCGAGCGAGCCATTTCGGCTCCGTTCAAACGTCCTGAAACCTGCACTTTAATGCCTTCGGCTCCCATTCGCATGGTGGAGGCAATAGCCATCTTTACGGCACGGCGGTAAGCGATCTTGCCTTCTACCTGCCTGGCAATGTTGTTGGCAACAAGAACAGCATCCAGTTCGGGGCGCTTAATTTCGAAGATATTAATCTGAACGTCCTTATCGGTGATCTTTTTCAACTCTTCTTTCAACTTGTCCACTTCCTGACCACCTTTACCGATAATAATTCCCGGACGGGCAGTGCAAACGGTAATGGTAACCAGTTTGAGTGTACGTTCAATTACAATGCGGGAAACGCTTGCTTTGGCCAGACGTACATTCAGATACTTACGGATTTTGCTGTCTTCCAACAAAGAATCTCCATAATTATCACCACCATACCAGTTAGAATCCCAACCTCTGATGATACCTAAACGGTTACTTACCGGATTTACTTTCTGTCCCATCTGACTTTGTATTTTGTTCGTTTTTAATTATTGTATTAATGCTCAGGCTTACATGATTTGAGCGCTTGCGTATGCGATATCCTCTGCCCTGAGGAGCAGGACGCAGTCTCTTCAACATTGTTGCAGAGTCTACTTTGATTTCGCTTATATACAACTCTCCTGCTTCGGCTTTACGTTCATTCTTCTGCTCCCAGTTAGAGATGGCAGAACGAAGCAATGTTTCCAAACGGCCGGCAGCTTCCTTAGACGAAAACTTCAGTATGCCCAGGGCCAGGAATACTTCTTTGCCACGAATCATGTCGGCAACCAGACGCATTTTGCGAGGCGATGTGGGGACACCGTTCAATTTGGCAAAATACATCGTCTTCAAGGCTTCTTTCCTTGCGTCTGCTGCTATTCTTTTTCTTGCACCCATTGTTTATCTGTTTTTATTTTTTTCTATTTCCACTGTGGCCTCTGAAAGTACGAGTCGGAGAAAACTCTCCCAACTTGTGTCCGACCATGTTCTCGGTGACATACACCGGAATGAACTTATTTCCATTGTGAACCGCGATGGTATGTCCCACAAAATCCGGAGAAATCATGGAGGCTCTTGCCCAGGTCTTGACGACTGATTTTTTGCCGGATTCATTCATGGCTAAAACTTTGCTTTCAAGTTTTACATTGATGTACGGTCCTTTTTTTAATGAACGACTCATAATATTACCTGCTTTATCCTATTATTTTTTCCTTCTTTCTACAATGTACTTGCTTGAATGTTTCTTAGGAGATCTTGTTCTAAGACCCTTAGCCAACAAGCCTTTGCGTGATCTTGGATGCCCTCCGGAAGCGCGGCCTTCGCCACCACCCATGGGGTGATCAACCGGGTTCATAACCACGCCACGTACTCTGGGACGGCGACCCAGCCATCTCGAGCGGCCGGCTTTACCGGAACGTTCCAGGGCGTGATCTGAATTACCGACACTGCCAATAGTGGCTTTACAAGTAGATAAAATTCTACGGGTTTCTCCCGAAGGCATACGTATGATAACGTACTCTTCTTCTTTGGAAACCAATTGCGCAAAAGTACCTGCAGAACGAACCATCTTGGCACCTTGTCCAGGACGGAGTTCTATGTTATGAATAACTGTTCCCACCGGGATATTTTTCAGCGGTAAGGCATTACCTATTTCCGGAGCAGCACTTTCTCCCGACATGAGTTTCATCCCTACTTCGAGTCCGTTCGGAGCTACAATATAGGTTTTTTCGCCGTCTGCATAACTCAACAAAGCTATGCGTGCCGAGCGGTTTGGATCGTACTCAATGGTTTTTACTGTTGCAGGAATACCATCTTTACTTCTCTTGAAATCAACAAAACGGAATCTTTTTTTGTGACCTCCGCCCAGATAGCGCATGGTCATTTTTCCAGAATTATTGCGTCCGCCTGATTTCTTCAGACCGAACACTAGAGATTTTTCCGGTGCACTAGCAGTTATGGTATCGAAAGCACCGATAGTCTTATGTCTTTGCCCGGGTGTTATGGGCTTTAATTTACGTACTGCCATCTTATTTTATAAATTGCTGTAAAAATCAATCACATCACCTTCTTTCAAGGTAACTATGGCTTTTTTGTAGGCTGCCGTTTTACCTTTAATGACTCCACCCCTGGTATAGCGGCTGGTGTTCTTGCCTCTGAAATTGCTTGTGTTAACACTGAGCACAGTGACATCGTACATCTTTTCGACGGCCTTGGCTATCTCAATTTTATTCGCTTCCGGGAGTACACGGAATCCGTAACGATTCAGTTTTTCTGTAATCGTTGTCATCTTTTCGGTAACGATAGGTTTAATTATAATTCCCATTGTTTTTCTCCTTATGCGTTAAATGTTTGTTCAATTCCGGCCACCGAAGCTTCCATCAGCACCAGCGTTTTTGCGTCAAGTATCTTATAAGTATCTAATTCAGAAAACATTACAACATGTACTTTCGGCAAATTACGAGCCGACAAATATACGTTTTTATTTGTTTCTGACAATACAAAAACTACCTTTTTTTCTGGAAGTTGCAAATTTTGCATTAGAGCCAGGAAATCCCTGGTCCTGGCTTTTTCAAACTGAAAATCCTCAACTACCACAATGGCGTTGTCGCGCATCTTGTATGTCAGAGCAGATTTACGAGCCAGAGATTTTACTTTCTTATTCAATTTGAAGCTGTAATCACGTGGTTTAGGGCCAAATATTCTGCCACCACCAACCATTATCGGTGATTTGATATCTCCGTGACGGGCACCGCCGCCACCTTTCTGACGACCGAGTTTTTTGGTAGACCCTGTGATCTCACTACGTTCCTTAGCCTTGTGTGTACCTTGTCTTTTGTTGGCCAGATGTTGCTTGACCGCCAGGTACAAAACATGATCATTGGGTTCAACAGCAAAAATGGAATCGCTCAACGCAACCTTTCTTCCGGTGTCTTCACCTTTTATATTAAATACACTCAGTTCCATCACTTATAGATTATTACAATTGAACCTTTAGCTCCCGGAACAGAACCTTTAACTAAAACAAGATTGTGTTCGGGAATAATTTTGATAACCTGTAGGTTTTCTATGGTCACCCTATCTCCACCGGTACGTCCGGCCATGCGCATTCCCTTGAAAACCCGGGAAGGCCAGGAGGATGCTCCCAAAGAGCCCGGGGCACGCAAACGATTGTGCTGGCCGTGGGTAGCTCCACCTACTCCGGAAAATCCATGACGTTTAACAACGCCCTGAAATCCTTTACCTTTGGAGGTGCCGACAACGTCTACAAATTCGTCGGCTTCAAACATTTCCGAGGTGATTACATCACCGTACTTGATTTCGTCACCGAAATCCTGAAACTCCACCAGATGTCTTTGAGGTGCTACTCCCGCTTTCGCAAAATGGCCTTTTTCTGCTTTGTTGGTATGTTTTTCGGTTTTTTCCTGAAAACCCAACTGTACAGCTTGATAACCATCTGTTTCTACGGTTTTAACCTGAGTAACAACACAAGGACCGGCTTCTATCACAGTGCATGGGATATTTTTCCCATCGGCACTGAAAACGGATGTCATTCCGATTTTTTTTCCTAATAATCCTGGCATTTCTCTAAATTATATAATTGTATAAACTTCACTCTTAGGCTTTATCAGACTTTGATTTCTACCTCTACTCCGCTGGGCAATTCAAGTTTCATCAAAGAATCCACTGTTTTTGAACTGGAATTGTAGATGTCTATCAATCTCTTGTAAGAACACAATTCGAATTGTTCGCGTGATTTTTTATTCACGAAGGTGGAGCGGTTCACGGTGAATATCCTTTTGTGTGTGGGCAAGGGAATAGGTCCGCTCACCACAGCTCCGGTTGCCTTAACGGCCTTTACAATCTTTTCGGCGGATTTGTCCACCAGGTTGTGATCGTAGGATTTGAGTTTAATTCTGATTTTCTGGCTCATAAATGTTTTATTTTTTATTTATTGCAGCGATCCGTAGAGCTATTTTCACTGATCTGCTGTTTATTTAATTAAATCTTCCCGGCCTGAACGTTCCTTGAGTACGGCTTTGGCCATATTGGAACTCATGGCTGAGTAATGTAAAAATTCCATACTGCTGGTTGCCCGTCCCGAAGTAATAGTTCGCAGGGCTGTTACATAACCAAACGTTTCAGCCAGGGGCACCTGGGCTTTGATGATTCTGGCTCCGGAACGGTTGGACTCCATTCCTCCCACCTGACCACGGCGTCTGTTGAGGTCACCGATTACATCACCCATATTTTCTTCGGGAGTTACTACTTCCAGTTTCATTATGGGCTCCAGTAAAACCGGGGCAGCTTTGACACAGGCGTTTTTGAAAGCCTGTATGGCACAAATTTCAAACGAGAGTGCATCAGAGTCTACCGCGTGGAAAGAACCATCCAGCACAGTGACTTTGAGATTATCCACCGGATAGCCGGCCAAAACTCCATTACGCATGGCGGTTTGGAAGCCTTTCTGAATGGAAGGAATGTATTCGGTAGGGATATTGCCTCCCTTAACTTCGCTCGAGAATTGCAGATCTCCATCAAAATCGGGGTCTTTGGGCCCGACTTTAACAATGATGTCGGCAAATTTACCACGGCCTCCGCTTTGTTTCTTGTAGACTTCACGCAGCTGAACTTCCTGGGTAATGGCTTCCTTGTAAGAAACCTGAGGACGTCCCTGGTTACATTCCACCTTGAACTCCCGACGCAAACGGTCTACAATAATTTCCAGGTGCAACTCACCCATGCCGCTGATAATTGTTTGACCCGACTGTTCATCGGTGCGAACGGTAAAAGTAGGATCTTCTTCGGCTAATTTTGCCAAGCCGGCATCCAGCTTATCCAAATCCTTTTGAGTCTTGGGCTCAACAGCTACACCAATTACAGGATCGGGGAAATCCATCGATTCAAGTATGATTGGTTTGTTCTCTGCACAGAGGGTGTCACCGGTACGAATATCCTTAACACCTACTATAGCTCCAATATCACCGGCTCCGATAGCATCTACCGGATTCTGTTTGTTGGAATGCATCTGGAACAACCTGGATACACGTTCTTTACGATTACTGCGGGTATTGAGCACATAACTACCCGATTTGAGTATGCCCGAATACACCCGGATAAAACACAGACGGCCCACATAAGGATCAGTGGCTATCTTGAATGCCAAAGCGGTAAGTGGCTCCTGGTCGTCAGGATGCCTTAACAGAACTTTTTCGGCATCATTGGGATCCCTGCCTTCGATGGCTTCAGTATCCATAGGGCTGGGCAGATAAGCACATACGGCATCCAACAGAGTTTGCACTCCTTTGTTTTTGAAAGAAGTGCCACAAAGCACCGGCTGCAAGGCCTGCATAAGGCTGGCTTTACGTAAAGCCTGATGAATTTCTTCTTCGCTGATGGTAGATGGGTCGTCAAAATATTTTTGCATCAACTGATCGTCGTATTCGGCCACTTGTTCCAGCATTTTGTCTCTCCATTCTTCGGCTTCAGCTCTAAGACCGGCGGGGATTTCTTCTATAGAGTATTCGGCTCCCAGGGATTCGTCATGCCATATCAAGGCTTTCATTTGAATCAGATCAATGGCTCCTTTAAATGTTTCTTCGGCTCCAACAGGGATCTGAATAACACAAGGATTTGCCTTGAGCACGGAATGTAATTGAGATACCACCGAAAAGAAATCGGCTCCCGAACGGTCCATCTTGTTGATGTAAGCCACGCGGGGCACATTGTACTTATCGGCTTGTCTCCAGACTGTCTCTGATTGAGGCTCTACACCTCCGACTGCACAAAAAACAGCCACGGCTCCGTCCAGCACTCTCAGAGAACGTTCTACTTCTACTGTGAAGTCCACGTGTCCCGGAGTGTCAATCAGGTTGATCTTATATTTGTTGTTATTGTAATTCCAAAAAGTAGTGGTGGCAGCAGAACTAATGGTAATACCCCGCTCCTGCTCCTGTTCCATCCAGTCCATAGTAGCAGCACCATCATGCACCTCTCCTATTTTATGGGTAAGTCCGGTGTAGAAAAGGATACGCTCCGAGGTGGTCGTCTTTCCCGCATCGATATGGGCCATTATACCAATATTTCTGGTGTATTGAAAGTCTGCTTTAGCCATCGTATGATCTATTAAAAACGGAAGTGAGCAAAAGCACGGTTGGCTTCGGCCATTCTGTGCATGTCTTCCTTACGTTTGAATGCACCGCCCTGGTTGTTGAATGCGTCAACAATTTCCGCAGCCAGTTTGTCAGACATGGATTTACCTCCACGTTTGCGGGCATATAAAATAACATTTTTCATTGAAATGGATTCCTTGCGATCCGGGCGGATCTCCGTAGGAACCTGGAAAGTAGCACCTCCCACGCGGCGGGATTTAACTTCGACCTGAGGAGTAATGTTGTCGAGAGCAGACTTCCAGATTTCGAGTGCAGATTTTTCTTCGTTAGGCAACTTGGCCTTAACGGTTTTCAAAGCGGAATAGAAAATTTCGTAAGAAACATTCTTTTTCCCGTCATACATCAAGTGATTGACGAATTTTGTCACCTTGGTGTCATTAAAAACAGGATCCGGAAGGATAACCCGTTTTTTCGGTTTGCTTTTTCTCATTTTCTCAAATAATTGACCGTTTTATTGTTTTGGTTGTTTGTCTTCAATACTCCCACCGGAGTATTTACTCAACCCGGAAGAACTAGTCTCCCTTATTTACCAATACGCTAAAAACTGGTGATGAATGAATGTATGATGCTTTTAATTTATTTTTTTCCTGCTTCCTTGGGCTTCTTGGCTCCGTATTTGGAACGACGTTGTTTACGACCGCCAACACCTGCAGTGTCGAGAGTGCCGCGAACAATGTGATAACGAACACCGGGTAAATCTTTTACACGTCCCCCGCGGACCAGCACTATAGAGTGTTCCTGCAGATTGTGACCTTCGCCGGGAATGTAGCAGTTTACCTCCTTGGAATTGGTCAAGCGAACCCTGGCCACTTTGCGCATTGCAGAATTTGGTTTTTTGGGTGTTGTCGTATAGACGCGTACACAAACACCACGCCTTTGCGGACAGGAATCCAGGGCAGGTGCCTTGCTTTTATCGGTCAGATTAACCCTTCCTTTTCTTACTAATTGCTGAATTGTTGGCATTTTACTTCTTTTGGTCTTAAATCATTAATCCTTAATAATGTGCCCATTTTTTTGCTCAAAACGGGCTGCAAAGATAGAAAGTCTTTTTATTTTAAACAAATAAGTTGAAGAAAATATTTTATGCCTCGCCCGTACTGAAGCCCAGGGGAGGCAATGAACCGGCCTGTGGATTTTTAATAGGGCCGAATTGCTTCTCGTATTTAACCACGTTATCCTGCAAAGCCATTAACAAACGTTTGGCATGCTCAGGAGTAAGAATGATACGAGATTTCACCTTGGCCTTGGGAACTCCGGGCATCATGCGAATAAAATCCAGAATGAATTCAGCGCTGGAGTGCGAAATAATAGCCAGATTGGAATAAGTTCCCTGGGCAACTTCTTCGGGTAATTCAATGTTGACTTGATTTTCTTTTTTTTCCATGACAGCTCAGGTTTTTAATATTTAAAAAAAATTATTTCTGACGAATAAAGATTTGCACCGGTGTGCCTGTAAATTCCCAGTTGGAACGAAGTTTATTTTCCAAAAAGCGTATATAAGGTTCTTTGATGTACTGGGGTAGATTGGCAAAGAAAATAAAGCTGGGGGTATTCGGTCCCTGTATTTGGGTTACGTATTTAATTTTAATGTATTTCCCCTTATTGGAAGGAGGAGGGTATTTTTCAATCAGAGGAAGAAAATAGTCGTTCAGCTGACTGGTTGAAATATGTTTTTTTCTTGTTTTGTA
>JAAZGQ010000018.1 GCA_012511135.1 Bacteroidales bacterium
ATCTTCCAAAGAGGTGTATGCCACTTGCCGGCCTTTGGTGGTGGGAGATGCCGGTGTTATGCGCCAAGCTGTTGAGCTGCTTGGAAAGGACTTGAAAATTCATCCGCTTAAAAACATCTCAGAGGCTAATTTTGAATATGGTACGATAGATGTATATGATCTGCATAACGTGGATCTTGCCAATTTACAATACGGAAAGGTCTCTGCCATGGCCGGAGAGGCGGCTTTCGAGGCAGTGCGCTGCCTGATTGATCTGGCCATGAACTCGCAGGTGGATGCCACCGTTACTGCACCCATCAACAAAGAATCCATTCATAAAGCCGGGCATGACTTTTCGGGACATACCGAAATCTACGCCCATTATACCAACACCAAAAATTACGCGATGCTTTTGGCCGACGATGCGCTCAGAATCATTCATGTAAGTACTCATGTGTCGTTGCGTCAGGCTTGCGATCGTGTAACCAGGTCCAGGGTACTTGACGTAATAGCACTTTTACACAAGGCCTGTGTTCAATTTGGCATTGAAGATCCGCGTCTGGCAGTGGCCGGTTTGAATCCTCACGCGGGAGAAAATGCTCTGTTTGGGGACGAAGAAATCAAAGAAATAATTCCGGCCGTAAAAGAAGCTCAACGACAAGGTTATCAGGTCGAAGGGCCCCTGCCTCCGGATACTGTTTTTGCCAAAGCAGTACAGGGTCGTTACGATGGTTGTGTGGCTATGTATCACGATCAGGGACATATCCCGTTTAAATTGCTGGGATTTAAGTGGAACAATCAGACTCAGAAGATGGACAGTGTTAAAGGAGTCAATATAACTCTGGGCTTACCCATTATCAGAACTTCGGTTGATCACGGCACCGCTTTTGAAATAGCGGGCAAAGGAATAGCCTGCGAAGATGCGATGCTTATTTCGATCGATTATGCCTTGAAAATGGCCAAAAACAAAGAAGAATGATTGTAATTATTGCAGATGACTTAACCGGAGCAGCCGAAACCGTAGGCATCTGTTTGCGTTACGGAGTCAGGGTGGCCATGATTATGGATGTCCCTGACGCAGAACGTTTGATGGATTATCAGCGAGAGGGAAATGCTGTCCTGGTAATTGCCGGTGATACCCGATCCACAACCTTGGAAGGGGCTTGCCGGGTAAGCCGTGTGCTGGGTGAAACGCTGAAACAGGCAGGACTTACTCATATTTTTAAAAAGATTGATTCCGTATTGCGAGGCTGGGTCTTGCCGGAACTGACTACTCTTGCCGGGCTGACAGCCAAAAGCAGCCTGCTGATACAACCGGCCAATCCCCAGGCCGGACGTTGCATACGGGACGGGAAGTATTATATCAACGGAATTGAACTATCACAGACAGCTTTTCGTCAGGATCCGGAATTTCCTGCAAAAACTGCCAGTGTACTGGATTTGTTAAAGGAAGGCCTGCCTGCTAAGGCTGTTCCCCTGAATATAAACTATAGTATACCGGATGCTTGTAATTCAGAAGATTTGCACAACAGCGCCCTGAAATGCGGGCCGGAAGAATTACCGGCCGGAAGCGCTGCTTTTTGGGAGGCCTATCTTAAGCTGCAAATGGAGCAAAATA
>JAAZGQ010000219.1 GCA_012511135.1 Bacteroidales bacterium
CAATAAATAAAGAGCAGACAAAACAGCCGCTGCGGCTGATTTAACACGGCTGATTTTTGTTCTTTAGCAGATAATAAATATCTTTGCTGCTGTTATTAACCTTAGTTATGAAAACACTGTATACACTTAGCCTGCTTCTTTTGGCCTTGATTCTCACGGCCTGTCAGCCAAGTCAGATTCGGAACGGTATTCCCAATTTTCCCTGGATAGCCGAATGTGGTTCTCAGACCCAACCTCCTGTGGATAAAAAGTTTATGGCCAACGATTACGGTGCGGTGGCCGATACTGCGCAGCTCAGTACCGCAGCCATTCAGCAGGCCATCGATGCCTGTGCCGCGGCCGGCGGAGGCATGGTCAGTTTCGAACCCGGCACTTACAGCATGGGTTCGGTTTTTCTCAAAAGCAATGTTAATCTGAACATTCCCGAGGGGGTCACTATTCTGGGCAGCCAAAACATCCAGGATTATCCTCTGATTTTTACCCGGGTGGCCGGCATCGAAATGGAATGGCCGGCAGCGCTGATCACCGCTATGGATCAGGACAACGTGGCCGTTTCGGGCCGTGGCCTGGTAAGTGGCCGTGGTAAGGTATTCTGGGACAGTTACTGGGAAATGCGCCGCGAATACGTGCCCAAAGGCCTGCGCTGGATAGTCGATTACGACTGCAAAAGGCCGCGATTGCTGCTTATGCAGAATTGCAGCAATGTCACGCTGAGCGAAACCAAATTCATCGAAGCCGGTTTCTGGACTGTGCATATTTTGTATTCTACCCTGGTGACCATCAAAGACCTGATCATCGACAACAACAATGCCGGCAAAGGCCCAAGCACCGACGGCATAGACATAGATTCATCCAACCGGGTGCTGATTGAGGATTGCGACATCAGTTGCAACGACGACAATTTCTGCCTCAAAGCCGGCCGCGATGCCGACGGCCTGCGGGTGAACCGTCCTACCGAATACGTGGTGATCCGCAACTGCATTGCCCGCTACGGCGACGGCCTCTTTACCTGCGGCAGCGAAACTTCGGGCGGCATCCGCAAGGTGGTGGCCTACGATCTCGAAGCCATAGGCACCAAGATTGGCTTGCGCTTTAAGTCGGCCTATACGCGGGGTGGAGTGGTCGAGGATATTTACCTGGCCAACATCAAAATGAGAGGCCTCAGAGAACCTTTGCAGATCAACCTCAACTGGAATCCCAGCTACAGCTATTCCAGCCTGCCCGAAGCTTACGACATCAACGAAGTACCTCCGCACTGGAAAGTTATGCTTACTCCGGTAGATCCCCCTGAACTGGGTATGCCCAAATTCCGCAATGTTTATTTTACCGACATCAGGGCCGACAGCTGCTCGGTGGCTATCGTTTGCGAAGGAGCCGAAAAATCTACCATCGACCAGTTCCACCTGGAAAATGTGCATATCACCGGAGCCAAAGCCGGCCGCATTTACTGGGCCAATGACTGGGAACTGAAAAATGTGTGGATAGGCGGTGAAAAAGGCGAATTGGTGGATATCCAGCATACGGTCAATGTACCCTTGTACCAACAATAAGATTGTATCAGCCATGATCGTAAGTACCGCTTATTGGCATTGTTTAATAATGAAAACGCAGACCTGAATCCGCAACAAGCATGAAGAACCTTTTACTGACCGCCCTGGCGCTCGGCATTTTTGTATCCTGCCAACAGGCAGGACAAGAGCCCATTGATCGTAAAGCCTTAGTAGACAGAAACAAAGTACAGGTGACTGCCTTCGATTCCCTGGCCTCTCTCTCGCTGGGCAACGGGAATTTTGCCTTTACGGTAGATGTCACCGGCCTCCAGACTTTTCCCGAACGCTACAGCAAAGGGGTGCCCCTGGGCACGCAGTCGCATTGGGGCTGGCATAGTTTCCCCAATACCCGAAACTTTCGTTTCGAAGAAACGCTCAAAGCCTACGACTTTAGAGGCAAAGAAGAATGGTACGCTGTGCAGTTCAACGAAAAAGGCCGTCAACAGGATGCCGCCAATTATTTCAGAATCAATCCCCATCGTCTGCACCTGGGCGTGGTGGGCCTGGAACTACGCAATCCCGGTGGAGAGCTTATGCAGCCCGAAGATTTAAGCGAAATCAATCAGGAACTCGATCTGTGGAACGGCAGTGTAAATTCTTTGTTCAAAGCCGGAGAATTCAGCGTGGCCACTCAATCTTATTGTCATCCGGAGATGGACATGATGGCTTCTTCCATAGAGTCGTCTATGTTCCTCAGCGGCAACCTCCGGTTGAGGCTGGCATTTCCCTACGCCAGCGGCAATCACAGCGACGATGCCTGCGACTGGAGCAATCCCGGCAAGCATAGCACCAAAGTCTTGCTGCAACGGCCCGGGGCCGTATTGCTGGAACGTTGCCTGGATGCCGACAGCTATTATGTCTTGCTTTGCTGGGAGGAGAAGGCCGAATTTGTCACCGGCCCGCGGGCGCATCATTTTTACCTGCAACCTGCCGGCGACAAGCTGAGTTTTTCCTGCCTCTTTCTCAACAACAATCCTTTGCTCAATTCCTCTGCCCTGGGGCAGCAGATTGCTCAAAAGTTGCAGATTGATGGTGTAGAACTTAATGCAGAAACATCAGCGGAGGCATTGGCAGCACCGCCGTCTGAAAAGGCGAAGGCTGCTGCAACAGCAGAAAAGGCCGAAACGGCGACTACAGAATTTGCAATCGGGGGAATCCCTGCCTGTTTTGACTTTCAAAGAGTCGCCCAAAGAGCCTCAGACTATTGGAATCAGTTTTGGCTCAGCGGTGGAGCCGTCGATTTCTCTGATTGCACCGACCCCCGGGCTGCTGAATTGGAGCGCCGTGTGGTGCTGTCACAGTATTTGATGGCCATTCAATGTGCCGGTGTCTTTCCGCCTCAGGAAAGCGGCCTTACCTACAATACCTGGTACGGCAAATTCCACTTGGAAATGCATTGGTGGCACGGAGTGCATTTTGCGCTCTGGGGACGTCCCGAATTGCTGGAACGCAGCATGGGCTGGTATAATACAGCGGCTAAAAATGCGGCCGGCATTGCCCAACGCCAGGGTTTCAAAGGCATACGCTGGATGAAAATGACCGATCCTTCGGCCACGGAGGCCCCTTCGAAGGTGGGCTCCTTTTTGATCTGGCAACAACCGCACATTATATATATGGCCGAATTGCTGTTCCGTCATCAAAAGGACAGCTCGGTTCTGATCAAATACAGCGACCTGGTGTTCAAAACAGCCGAATTTATGGCAG
>JAAZGQ010000220.1 GCA_012511135.1 Bacteroidales bacterium
AATAACACCTAAAACTTACAACTATGACAACAACTATCAGAAGATTTCAGAACAATTGGTTCCCCGGCTTATTGAACGACATGTTTGACAAGGAATTTACAGCCAATTCTCCGGTATGTGCACCTGCTGTCAATGTAATTGAAAGCGACGAACTCTATCGTATAGAAATGACCGCCCCCGGTATGACCAAAGAAGATTTCAGCATCAGGCTGGACGAAAACGATGTTTTGGTGGTGGAAATGAAAAAAACCACAGACAAAAAGGAAGAGAACAAAAAACTCAATTTCCTGCGCCGTGAATTTGCCTATACTGAATTCAAACGGAGCTACTACCTTCCCGAAGATGTTGACAAAAACAACATCAAGGCCAGTATGGAACATGGAGTTCTAAGTATTGATCTCCACAAAAAAACCGAGGCTCAAAAAGCCAGTGAAGTAAAGCGAATCGAAATTAAGTAATTGTTTCAGGTATTAGTCAAAAAAAAGGGGACCCGGCTATAAAAATGCTGAGTCCCCGTTTTTTATGTTCATTGTAAAATTATCTGCCTATACTTTTCTTATAATCCTCAAAACGCTTTACATTTTCTTTGCTAAGATCAATGTATTTGGAAGCATTTTTATTTTCAGGATCGTATTTTAGCACTTCTTCGAACAAAACTATGGCTTCTTTGTATTTTTCAGTGGCCTTGGACATTGTAGAAATATAGGAATCTATATTGGTACTGGAGGCCGATCCTGCCAGTGAATTGGCTTCGTTGAAAGGCTTGGAAGCTTCACGGGCAAGCTGCGTGCTGAGCAAAGCCGACATATTCTTGGAATATTGGCTTTCGGGATAATTTTCCAGGCCCTGCACCAGGACTTCTTTCATTTTATCAATATCTTCTCTATCCTTATAAATCAAAGCTTTGGAGTAAATTGTTGCATCTTCTCTGTATTTAAGCTCCATACACTGATCATACAGATCCAAAGCCAGAGTATCCTTTTTAAGTCGACGGGCCAGGTTGGCATAATTGAAGAGGAAGTTTCCATCTGTGGGAGTATCGGAACGACCAAAAGAGGCATATTTAGCAAAATAATCAAAAGCTGTTTCGTATTCCTTGGCCTGTATCATGGTGAAACCGGCATATTTATGTGCAGACTCGTAGAGGCTTAAGGTATAAATATCATCGGCGACACCTTCGGCTCCGGAATTCAGGTATTTTTCCCAATGGTTGATGGCTGTAATGTAATCTTTTTGATTATAAGCTATGATCCCGTCGTTCTTTATTACTTCCGTCTCACTCAGATCATCTTGTGCAAAAACAGAGATCAAGGGCAATATAGCCATAAATAAAAAAACTATTTTTTTCATGTTGTCTTTTTTATAATTAATATAATAACGCTTCAAAGGTAAAAAATATTCTGCTCTGTATTTGTGAAAAAAATCTAAACAGATTTTTCTTCTTTCTTGCTTTTTTTCTTTTTCAAGGAAAATCGCCTTAATCCACTATTTTTTTATACCTTTGCACATCAAAAATATTAAGCCTTAAATGAGGGTTAATTATCAATCATACAAAGAATTATGACTTGGTTAGCAGAACTACTTCAGAACGATTCCGTTGCCCGCACTATATTAATTCTGGCTGTTGTTATTTCTAGTGGTATTTATTTAGGAAAGATAAAAGTTTTTGGCATCTCTCTTGGAATTACCTGGGTTTTGTTTGTAGGTCTGGCCCTTGGACATTTCGGATTCAGCGTCCAGCCCGAGATTTTGCATTTTATAAAAGAATTTGGCCTTATACTCTTTGTTTATTCTATAGGAATGCAGGTCGGTCCCGGTTTCTTTTCTTCTTTTAAACAAGGGGGCATCCGCCTGAATATGTTAGCAACGGGGGTAGTCTTGTTGGGGGTATTTACGGTGCTGGTTTTTTTCTGGCTGACCGATTATCCCATGACCACACTTGTGGGAATTATGTCCTGCGCAGTAACCAACACTCCTGGATTGGGCGCAGCTCAACAGGCTTATCTGGAAATGCACCAAAGCAATACTCCCGACATTGCGCTGGGTTATGCTGTAGCCTATCCTTTGGGAGTGGTAGGCATCATTGCTGCAACAATATTAATACGAGTCCTTTACAAAATCAAATTTGAGAACGAAAGCCGCCGCATGCAGGATGAATATGAACATCAACACAACTCTTTTGTACTAGCCAGCGTAGAATTATTGAATCCGGCCTTGTTCGGCAAAACCGTCGAAGAAATTCACAACCTGTCGAATACCCAGTTTGTAGTCTCCCGGGTACTCAAATGCGATCAGCGTATAGAATTGTGCAACAATGCCACAAAACTGGAACAAAACGACAAGATTCTGATTGCTACCGATGCGGGCGATCTTCATTCTGTGATCGCATTTTTTGGCAAAAGCATAGAAATGGACTGGAATAAGATTCCCTCGGAGTTGGTTTCGAGACGTATCTTGTTAACTAAATCCAATATCAACGGCAAAACCCTGGGCTCCCTGCACCTGAGAAAACTCTACGGCGTCAATGTGACCCGGGTAAACCGCTCCGGAATGGATCTGCTGGCTTCTCCTTCGCTTACACTTCATATGGGAGACCGCCTGATGGTGGTGGGCAGTCTGGAATCCATTCAGAAAATTGAAAGCCTTTTGGGCAATTCTCTCAAACGACTCAGAGAGCCCAACCTGATTCCAATATTTCTGGGCATCATTCTGGGCGTCTTACTCGGAAGTATACCTATCCGTTTTCCGGGCATACCTCAGGCAGTTAAGTTAGGTCTTGCAGGAGGTCCGCTCATTATAGCCATACTGCTGAGTCGTTTTGGTCCAAAATACGGCTTACTCACCTACACCACCATGAGTGCCAATCTGATGCTCAGGGAACTGGGGATTACTCTGTTGTTGTGCAGTGTAGGAATCGGAGCCGGTGACCGCTTTGTAGAAACAGTGTTCAACACCCAGGGTTTGAGCTGGGTGGGCATGGGTTTTGTTATTACCGTTCTGCCTTTATTGATAATTGGTATCTTAGCCCGCGGTGTTTTCAAATTGAATTACCTGGATATTATGGGACTACTGTCGGGCAGTATGACCGATCCCCCTGCCCTGGCTTACGCCAACAGCAGTTCGGGCAGCGACCAGCCTGTAGTTGCCTACTCAACCGTGTATCCGCTAACCATGTTTTTACGCGTCCTTTGCGCG
>JAAZGQ010000221.1 GCA_012511135.1 Bacteroidales bacterium
CCATATGGACAATATTATGACAATTGTTTTCCTTCTTAAAAACAGAAGATTTTCTGCCTTTAAAACAACTAATATACGGTGTGGAATAAAAAACTCCGAAAGATAAAAAAAATAGTTTAAATGGGAACTTTTATTATCTTTACTCAGGATTTTTAGCCCCTAAAGCTCAGTATAACCAAGGCTCAGATATGGAACAGTACAACAGGACTAATTTCGAAATTTCCAGATTCATAACTAAATCGTACAGCACGTCTTTTTACAGTTCCAGCCGTTTACTGGACAAAGAATCCCGAACCGCTATTTTTGCTATTTATGGCTTTGTCCGTTTTGCCGATGAAATTGTAGATACTTTTCATCACGTAAATAAAAAAACCTTACTGGATACTTTTGAGCAACAGTACAGGGATGCCTTGTCCCAAGGAATAAGCATGAATCCGGTATTGCATTCTTTTGTTCTGACCATACACAAATACCAAATTCCTACAGAACTGGTGGATGCTTTTATGCACAGCATGAGGATGGATCTGGATAAAAAACACTATTTAAAACCCGAAGAATTCAAGGAATACATCTATGGCTCAGCCGAAGTTGTCGGCCTGATGTGTCTGAAGGTTTTTGTACAAGGCAAACAGAACTCCTACGAAAAATTGGTAGAAGCTGCCATGGGTCTGGGTTCTGCCTTTCAAAAAGTGAATTTTTTTCGCGACCTCCGTGCCGACACACAGGTACTGGGCCGCTATTATTTCCCCGATTTCAAACCCGAAAGTTTCGACAAAAAAACAAAACTGGCCATGACCCGAGACATCCGGGCCGATTTCAAGCTGGCTAAATCAGGAATCCGGCAATTGCCTGGCCGTTCAAAACTGGCTGTGTATGTGGCCTACATTTATTATCTGGCCCTGCTCCGAAAAATAGAACGCAGCCCCGAGCAACTGATTCTCAGCAAACGAATACGCATCAACAATTTTCATAAATCTGCGTTATTGTCTTGGGCTTTGTTGCGTTATCATTTAAAACTTCTTTAATTCAAACAGCTAATTTTGTTTTATGAAATTCTCACTAACCGACCCTATCGAAGTTCGTAAGTTCTTTTTTATTTTTTATATAGTTGGCACTGTAGGAATGTGTCTGCCCTGGACCTTTCCTCTTTTCGTTAAACTCATTCCACTGGCGCTGGTACTGAATTTGTTTTACCTGTTTTATTTTCATAAAGACAGGAATAAAATCAAAGATATCAGCCTGTTTGCACTAATTTTTATTTTAGGTTTCGGCATTGAAGTGCTTGGTGTAAAAACCGGAAAAATATTCGGGGTTTATTATTATGGCGACAGCCTGGGCCCCAAATTGTGGGAAGTTCCCCTGACCATTGGTTTCAACTGGCTGATCCTCACCTATACCACCGCCAGCTTAAGCGATAAATTTAAAATCCCCCTGAGCTTTAAAATTCTGCTGGGAGCGCTTATGATGCTCGCCCTGGATCTGATTCTGGAATTGGCTGCAGCTTCCATGGATATGTGGTATTGGCCAAACAACGAAGTAGTACCTCTGAGTAATTACCTGGTTTGGTTCGGCCTGGCCGTATTATTTCACATAATTCTGAGAATAGGCCGTATTCGTACCGAAAATGTTCTGGCTATTCCTATTTTTATCTGCCAGTTTCTTCTATTTGCCATCAGTCTTTTAATCAAAACTATAATTGGATAATGCTCAAAGCCAGACATCATTGGTTTTTATTCCCCTTTTTTAAGCATCATGCTTTTCGTCTAATCAGAAAGCATTTTGCCACGGTCTGTTTATGTGGAGAAAAGCAGCAGTGGAATAAATCTGTTTTACTGGTCGCCAATCATATCAGTTGGTGGGATGGATTTTGGGCCTTGTACTTAAACCAAAAAGTGTTTAAGAAAAGATTTCACGTAATGATGCTCGAAGAGCAATTGCGTAAACATCGTTATTTTAATTATTGCGGTGCTTATTCGGTGGCCAAAAAAAGTCGCAGTATTGTACAAAGTTTACACTACACCAATGAATTACTTTCCGATGCCGGCAATATGGTATTGTTTTTCCCTCAGGGAGAAATCCAGTCGATGCACGTAAAAGAATTTTCTTTCGAAAAAGGTTTAACAAAACTGCTGGAACAACAAAACGACAAATTTGAACTGGTTTTTACGGCTGCCGTTTGTGACTATTTTTCGAACAAGAAAGCCTCTCTATGGTTGTATTATAAAAAAATGAGTTTTCAGGAATTGAGCAAAAAAAGCCTGAGCGAACAATATTCTGCCTTTTACGCTGAATCTTTGGAACAACATATCAGGAAAAAATCATAATTATGCTGTACCTGAGTTATTTTATATTGGCTTTTGCCGGGCTGCAGTTTTTGGTGGCTTTGATCAATTTTCTGTTCAGGCCAAGGCTCAAAGCCGAAAAACCCGAACAAGATGTTCTGGTTTCCATTCTTATTCCTGCCCGCAATGAAGAAAATAACATTGCTCAGCTTTTGAACGACTTGCTCAGGCAAAATTATAAGAACTATGAAATCCTGGTTTACGACGATTTGTCTTCGGACAATACGGCTCAAATTGTAGGGCAATACAGCCAAATCGACAAGAGGATACAATTAATTTCAGGCAGGGAACTGCCCGCAGGCTGGCTGGGAAAAAATCATGCCTGCCATGTGTTGTCAAGCCTGAGCAAAGGTTCCTATCTTTTATTTCTGGATGCAGATGTGCGGGTTGATACTTTTTTACTAAGTAAATTAGTGCATTTCACTCGTAAAAAAGCCCTGAAGCTTGTCTCGGTTTTCCCTGTACAGGAAATGCGCAGCAAAGGAGAATGGATGAGTGTTCCTCTTATGAATTATATTCTGCTCAGCTTGTTGGCCCTGCCTCTGGTGAGGCTCTCGCGCTTCAGCTCAATTTCGGCCGCCAACGGACAATGTATGTTTTTTGAAGCTCAAACCTATCAGCGGCTTAAGCCGCACGAAATTGTAAAAAACAATAAAGTAGAAGACATTCAGATTGCCAGGCTTTACAAAAAACGCAGGCTCAAAATCGCCTGCCTGGCTTCGGTCCGCGACATCAGCTGCCGCATGTACAGTGGATTGGATGAGGCTGTTCAGGGTTTTTCGAAAAATATACTGGCTTTTTTTGGTAATTCATTTGTTTTGGCTTTGTTGTTTTGGATTATCAACAGCTTTGGCTGGCTCCCATTACTGTGGCAAAGTCTTTACTGGGCTTTGGCCTGGTTTTTGTTACAGTTTGTTATACATTTATTAGTAGCTCTTACCAGTCATCAGAAACCGGGCTTTTATTTTTGGTTCGCCCTGCCCAGACAATTTATCTTCATTAAAATTATTATTCAGGCAGTTATTAAAAGAATACGTAAAGAGACAACATGGAAAGGACGCACCATTTCTTAATAATCCTGTTTTTGACTTTTTCCGTCTTGTTTGAGCTGGGAGCATCGGACAGCGAAGACATAACCAAGGCTTATAAACAAGGCGACATGAGTCAATGGAAAGCCGTTATTGATCGTATGGGAAAAAAGAACTCCGCTGATCCTGAAATCAGACTTGAATTGCTGAATTATTATTACGGTTACATTGGATATACCC
>JAAZGQ010000222.1 GCA_012511135.1 Bacteroidales bacterium
ATGCCCGCCTGGGCGATTTCTTTATTGAACGCATTCCTGCCTCCCTTAAACAGGAAATGACCCTGGCCGCCACCAGGGCCGAAGATTATATTTCGAATTACAACATTCATATGGGCAGCCTCCTGGAAGAGGGCAAAAAACTTTTCCCGGACAATATGGTGCTCATCACCCATTGGGGCCTGCGTGACGAAATTAAATCGAATTACGCTGACAAGGAACAGGGTCTGCAAAAACAGGAAATAATCTATAGGGTGATGCAGCACATTATTGAACAAAGCATTCCCCTTCAGGTGATTGATAATCCAAACTATAATTGGGATCCGATCAATAACAAAGTCTACCAGGAGGGCAAAGAAATCGCTTTTGAAGCCGAGCCGAATACCCGTTATCAATATTTTCTGGATTTGTTCAAGGCTTACAAGGCTATGGATGAACACAGTGAACAATATCCCACTTACATTGCCCGCAATTTTGACGGCGAGCTGGAAATTGCCGAAGAAGAGGTAGAAGCTCTGTTTGTGGAATTACTGTCTTCGAAACAAGCTGCCGAAACCGGCCAAGTCATAAAACAAAGACTGGGCCGCGAGCTGAGGCCCTACGATATCTGGTACGACGGCTTCAAAAGCAGAAGCAGCATTGACCCGGCAAAGCTGGACAAAATAGTGCTTGACAAATACCCCTCTCTGCAGGCTTTCCAGAATGATCTGCCCGCTATTCTTGTAAAAATGGGATTCAGTGAGCAAAAAGCCAAAGAAATCTGCGCTCAGATCGAAGTCAATCCTTCGGTGGGCTCGGGCCACGCCTGGCCGGCTGCCATGAAAAACGACAAAATCCATCTCCGGGCCCGTTTTCGGGAAAACGGAGTCGATTACAAAGCCTACAACATCGCCACGCACGAATTTGGTCATAACGTGGAAGAATATATTTCACTTTACGATGTACCCAACTATTTTCTGAGTTCCGTACCCAACAACGCTTTTACCGAAGCCTTGGCCTTTGTCTTTCAGGAAAGGGATCTGGACTTGCTGGGTTTAAAACAGCAGGATCCCCGGGCCGGCAGCCTGAACACCCTGGATTTGTTTTGGAGCTCTTACGAAATCATGGGCGTTGCCCTGGTGGACATGAAGGTTTGGCGTTGGATGTACGAAAATCCCAATACCGATGCAGCCCTATTGAAAGAAAACGTCATCCGTATAGCCAAAGAAGTCTGGAACGACTATTACGCCCCGGTGTTTGGCATCGAAGATCAAAACATTCTGGCCGTATATTCGCATATGATCGAAATTCCTCTTTATTTGCCGGCTTATCCTTTGGGGCATCTGATCCATTATCAACTGAACGAATATTTCGAGGGCAAAGATATGGGCACTGAGATTCAAGGTATTTTTGCGCAGGGACGACTTATTCCCCAATTCTGGATGCAAAAAGCGGTAGATCATAAGCTTTCGGCAGAACCCTTGCTCAGGGCAACCAGCACAGCCCTGGAAGATCTCCGTAAATAAACGACTTTCTCCTAATCCTGTCCATGAAAAAGCCATCAAAATTTGTCCTGATAGAAAACACCGGCATTGTCCTTGTGTGGCTGGCATTGTTTAGCATTCCGGTGTTCAGCCATCGCATTCTGAATTCTGTCAGCTGGAGCAATGTTTTTCAGGACTGGATTTTAACCGCTTCTTATCTGCTGGCCTTTGCCCTTAATCTGTATTTATTGATTCCGCTTTTATTGACGAAACAAAAATACCCGGGATATGTCTTTGCTGTTTTGGCCTTGATCCTGATTACAAGCTCGACAGCCTATGCTCTAAGCCAATCGGGCAATTGGGAACGGGGACTGGGTATGCCGCCTATGGAACTGGGGCCCGGCCAGCCTCCCATGGAGCTTTCGGAAAGCATGCCACCGCCGGTGGGTTACAATTCAACAACATCGCTCTCTGCCAAAAGCCCTCTACTCTCGTATTTAGGCATCCTGATGATTACTTTTTTAGTTGTGGCCTCCGGTACTGCTTACAAAGTAGTCCTGATCTGGATAAGAGAACGTAGGTTGATGAAAGAACTGCAAGAAAGCCCCTCTTTGAATCCTTCTGCTGAGCAAACATC
>JAAZGQ010000223.1 GCA_012511135.1 Bacteroidales bacterium
GTAATCAAAGAAAAAAGCACTTCATGTGTTCTGTTTATGGGTAAAATAGGGAGTCCACAGGAATGATAATGTTATGATTATGATTTTTTGAGGATTCCCGGCAGTTAAAGCGGAGGACAAACTGATAATGTTCCTCCGCTTTTTTTATATATTTGTACCTGATTCGAATTATATACAAAATCTTACTATATAAAAAACAGTACAATTATGAACATCGAACTCAAAAAGAATTGCAAGTATGCCTTGCTTGTGCCTACCAGTATGGGTTTGCGCATTACGCCCAACAACGGGCAACCCGTCCACAGCAGTGATCTTTTTCAATTGCAGGCCACCAGTGCCGAAACCAATGTGGCCAGTGTTTCCTCTATCCTTGGCCTGCCGGTAAAAGTGCTGACTACTTTTGTAAAAGGCAGCCCCTTCGCTCACTTTATCAAAGCCAATCTGCGCAGCCGCCACATGGATTACGAAGGGGTGGAAGTAGAACAGGGCGGCCCCTGGGGATATCGTCATCAGATTAATATTGCCGACAGTGGCTATGGTTCACGAGGCCCCCGGGTTTGGAATGACCGGGCAGGCGAAGTGGGACGTACGTTGAACGTGAAAGATTTTGACCTGGATCGGATCTTCGGACAGGAAGGTGTGCAGATTGTTCATCTCTCCGGCCTGATTGGCGCTTTGTCACAAGATACCAGCAAATTCTGCCTGGAGCTGGCCCGTGCCGCCAAAAAACACGGCACCCGCATCTCCTTCGACTTAAATTACCGGGCTTCTTTCTGGAAAGGCCGCGAAAAAGAACTGCACGAGATTTTTACCGAAATCGCTTCAGTATCGGACATTTTGATAGGTAACGAAGAAGATTTTCAGCTTTGTCTGGGCATCAAAGGTCCCGAAGCCGGAGGTAAAGGCATCGCTGCTAAGATTGACGGATTTAAGGAAATGATCAAACGGGTCAAAGCCACTTTCCCCAATGCTTCCGTGTTTGCCACTACCCTGCGCGAAGTGAATCACACCAACAGCCACAACTGGGGTGCCATCATGCTCGAAGGCGACAACTGGCACGTGATTGAACCCCGCGAGATTTATGTATTGGATCGCATTGGAGGCGGTGACGGCTTTGTAGGAGGTATGCTCTACGGAATTCTGAAAGCCTGGGCTCCCGAAAAATGGATACAGTTTGGTTGGGCCAGCGGTGCTTTGGCTACTACCTTCCTTACCGATTACGGCCAACCTGCCGACGAAGAACAGGTGTGGAGCGTTTGGGAAGGCAATGCCCGCGTTAAGCGTTAATCATTTAATCAACAAGCCGGGAGTTTAGCCGGGAAAAACTTACTAATTCGCAAAGGAATCCCTTTTGTATTATTTGTGCAGGGCTGGTAGCTGTAATAGCTGACAGCCCTGCATTTTTTGGCGGCCGGGATTATCCTTATGCTGCCAGGCAGAGGAATCACTTCTATAAATTAAATCCACTAATCAGAAAATTAATGAATGTTATAAAATTAACAATAAAAAGCAGAAAAGCGGCTTGATGGATTTAAAATAAAAAAAACACAGCAAACAAAAAATAAATCACCTTCTCAAAACATATTTTATAACATAATTATGAAGCATGATTTCGTGGAATTTCTACTTTTGTGTGGTATTGAACGGGTCGAGTGAAGTTGTTTACAAATGCCCGATGCAATCAAGAAGATTTTTTGCCCTGAATAATTATGATACAAAAAACGATAAGCAAACAAGGCCTTTATACGCCCGAATATGAACACGACGCTTGCGGAGTAGGCATGTTGGTCAATATACAGGGAAACAAGTCGCACGAACTGGTCGAAAAAGCGCTGTTGATCCTTGAGAATATGAGACATCGGGGTGCTGAGGCCGCCGATCAGAAAACAGGTGACGGAGCGGGTATCCTTGTTCAGATTCCTCACGAATTCATTCTTTTGCAGGGGATTCCTGTCCCGGAAACGGGCAAATACGGAACAGGTCTGATGTTTATGCCCAAAGATCCGGAGCAGCAAAAGCAAGTTTTTGATATTCTTTACGAAGAAACCCAAAAAGAAGCCCTTGAATTGATGCACGTTCGTGATGTTCCGGTTAATTCTTCGGTCTTGGGTGACACAGCCAGGCAAACCGAACCGAAAATTTACCAGTTGTTTATCACCGGAGCAAACGATCAAGCCGTCCTTGAGAGGCAATTGTATGTTTTGCGCAAAAGAGTAGAAAACAGATTACGACAATCGCTTTTACCCGACAGGCAAAGTTGTTACATCCCTTCTTTATCCACTCAGCGAATAGTCTATAAAGGAATGTTGGAAACGATGCAATTGCGTCGTTATTTTTTTGACTTGAGCAACCTGTATTTTACCAGCGGACTGGCCCTGGTTCATTCCCGTTTCAGCACCAATACTTTTCCAAGCTGGCCTTTGGCGCAGCCTTTTAGACTGTTGGCTCACAACGGCGAAATCAATAATGTACGTGGCAACCGCTCTTGGATGCAAGCCCGCGAAAGTGTTTTGAAGTCTCCCGCACTGGGGGATATTGCTCCACTATGTCCATTGATACAGCCGGGCATGAGCGATAGTGCTTCGCTCGACAATGTACTGGAATTCTTGCTGGCCTCCGGCCTGAGCTTGCCCCATGCTATGTCTATGCTGATTCCCGAAAGTTTTACCGATAAAAATCCGATCAGCGATGACTTGAAAGCTTTTTACGAATACCACTCCATTCTGATGGAACCCTGGGACGGCCCTGCTGCTCTTTTGTTCAGTGACGGACGTTATGCCGGCGGTATGCTCGACCGCAACGGACTGAGGCCAGCCCGTTACCTCATTACCAAAGACAATCAATTGCTGGTGGCTTCCGAAGTAGGGGTTATGCCTGTGGATGCTAGCGAAATAAAAGAAAAAGGCCGTCTGCAACCCGGTAAATTGCTAATGGTGGATACTCAGGAAGGTAAATTATACTACGATGCTGAATTAAAAGACGAATTGGCCAGCGCCAAACCCTACAGGCAATGGCTCAACAACAACCGGGTGGAGCTCAACGACCTGAAATCGGGCTTTAAAGCCGCTCAAAAGCAGGATCAATTCAAGGAAAAACAACTGGCCTTTGCCTATAGTCGTGAGGACCTGGAGCGCATCATAATACCCATGAGCACCGGAGCCGCAGAACCGATAGCTTCCATGGGAAACGATACCCCCCTGGCCGTGGTTTCGGAACAGGCCCAACTCTTGTTCAACTATTTCCGTCAGCAATTTGCCCAGGTAACCAATCCTCCAATTGATCCCCTGCGTGAAGAATTGGTGATGAGTCTGACCGAGTATGTAGGAACGGTAGGTAACAACATACTGTTCCCTTCAGAAAACCATTGCAAGATGGTAAGCCTCCAGCACCCAGTCTTGAACAATACCCAATTGGAATTGATCAGCAATATCCGTTACAAAGGTTTTAAATCGGTCAAGCTGGATACGCTCTATTCTCCTGGA
>JAAZGQ010000224.1 GCA_012511135.1 Bacteroidales bacterium
ACGCTGCTGCACGGCAGGAGTTGATCCCAGCCAATAACCAATCTCTAAATCGGTTATAAAACCTCCGGCCATGGACAAGTCTGTACTAACCACACCACCCATTATCAAGGCCGAGACTATGCCCGTGGAACCTTTGAGTCCGACTGCTACCATAATGACCGAAGCCAATATCAGAGTCATCAGAGTCATCCCGGAAACCGGGTTGGTTCCGACAATAGCAATCGCATTGGCTGCCACCGTAGTAAATAAAAAAGCAATTATGCCCACTACCAGGATTCCTACTATAGCGTGCAAAAGATTGAAGTGCATTACACCGAAAAAGAAGAAGGCAAACACTGCCAGAATGGCCAGAATAATACCGATCAGGATAATCTTCATCGACAAATCGCGAGCAGTTCTGACCTGCTTGTTCAGTTCAGTTGCTTTGGCTCCCTGGCCTTTCATCTCGCGGGCAGCAAGGCCCAGAGCGCTTTTTATAACAGACCATGATTTCACTATGCCGATAATACCGGCCATGGCAATACCACCAATACCTATATGCCTTGCATAACTGGTAAATATGGCCTCGGGAGACATACCCGCCACATTATCAATTATGGCAGGATTGAGCAATTGCAGAAAAGTATCTCCAAGCAGAGGCAACAAAGGCACAATAATAAACCAGACCAAGGCAGAACCCAGACAGATTATAGTAGCGTACTTCAAACCTACGATATATCCCAGTCCCAGTACAGCTGCTCCCGTGTTTATGCTAAAAACCAATTTGAATTTGTCTGCCATCATGCTTCCAAACTGGCTGACTCTGGAGCTGAAAACTTCGGTCCAGGCACCAAAAGTGGCAATAACAAAATCATACAAACCACCAATAAGACCTGATATAACCAGAGGTTTAGCCTGACTGGCTCCCTGTTCTGCAGAAATAAGCACCTGAGTAGTTGCCGTTGCTTCGGGAAAAGGGTATTTACCATGCATTTCGGCTACAAAATATTTTCGGAAAGGAATCAAAAATAAGATACCCAAAATACCCCCTAATAGTGAACTTAGAAAGACCTGAATAAAATTAACACTCATCTCGGGATATTTTGCCTGTAAAATATATAAGGCAGGAAGAGTAAAAATAGCTCCTGCCACAATCACTCCCGAGGAAGAACCGATAGATTGGATCAAGACATTTTCGCCAAGGGCATTTTTTCTCTTACTAACACTGGACAAGCCGACAGCAATAATGGCAATCGGTATGGCCGCTTCAAATACCTGGCCTATTTTCAAACCCAGGTAGGCTGCGGCAGCGGAAAATAAAATGGCCATCAAAATACCCCAACTAACTGACCACACAGTTGCTTCGGGGTATTTTTTGTCGGGCGACATTACCGGATGATACAATTCACCCTCTTTCAACTCTCTGTAGGCATTTTCCGGCAAGGCGCCAAGCGGTTTTTGTTCTTCTGTCTTAGTCATATCTTAGAATTTTAAAGCTGTCTGTTCCACATCTTCCAGGCTGCCTCAGCTTGTATTTTCAACATGCCGGCTCCATTCATAATACGGGCTCCGGCCTGTTGGCCCAGGCTAAGAAAGCGGGTAAGCGAAGGATTGTATACTAAATCGTAGAGCAAATGCCCCTGCCCGATAGCCTTATAAGGCAAATCGGGAAATGATTCCGTATCGGGAGCCATCCCCAGAGGAGTAGTATTTACAATTATCTTAAATTCTTCTATAAGTTTCGCATTGAGCATGGCATAGGTATAACCAGCCTTAGCGGTATCACGCGACACAAAATAAGCTTTAATGTCCAGTTGTTGCAAAGCATAATAAACGGCTTTGGAGGCACCGCCGGTACCGAGTATCAAAGCCTTGGCTTCATGATCGCTTGAGGCTCTTAAACGATCAATCTCAGGCCTGATGCTGTCTCTGAACCCCAGGTAATCGCTGTTGCGGCCAATAAGCCGTATTTTCCCTTCTTTTTTTACAGGAACAATCACGTTGACCGCCCCCATTGCGGCCGCTTCTTCTCCCAGTTCGTCCAGATAAGGAATAACACTCTGTTTGTAAGGAATAGTGACGTTCAATCCTGCCAATGCCGGATGTGACTCTATTAAGGCAGGAAACTCCTCTATGTTTTTCAGGGGAAAATTTTCGTAAACGGCCTCCAGGCCTTCGCGGGAGAATTTCTCGTTAAAATAGCCTTTGGAAAATGAATGGGTCAAAGGAAAACCGATCAGACCAAATACTCGTTTCATTCCTGTTCCTCTCCTATAATTTGATCGAACAATTCTTTGGCATGAGCATCACTGAGCAAAGCCAGCTTTAAAGAACTGTCGGCCTGCAGCATATCCCCTTTGCGGGCATAAGCCAGGGCTTTGTATAAATGAATATTGGGAAATGTGGCGTCCAATAATTCCGCATCAGAATAATATTTTAGCGCCAATTCAAACTTTTGTTGATCGTAATACAAATTACCGAGGGCAAAAAGCACTTCGGCTTGTGAGGGATTCAGGCTTAAAGCATGCAAATAGGCCACAATGGCCTGATCGTCCTTGTCCATATTTACAAGCACTTCGGCCAGGTAGACCCAAATCTCACTTTGTTTGTTGTCCAGTTTCAGCGCCTTCTCCAGAAAATGGAGGCTTTGCTTATAGTTTTTTAATTCCAGATAGCAAATTCCCATTCCGGTGTGGGCCTGTAAATTCTCAGGATTAGTAGTAAGTGCGTGTTCATACCACTCCATGGCCGATTCATACTGTTCTGCTTTTTCGAAAGCTTCGGCCACAAAAACCATTAAATCGTCAATTGAATTGCCTTCGGCTGAAGGAAGACTTTCTTCGATGGCGGCCAGCAGGTAATCCAGATAATACTTGGCCGCATCGTCGTAATGTTCCATCTGAAAACAGGCATGCCCCATCTGAAGTACTGCCGGCATAAACCTGGGATTGCTTACCAGAGCGAAATCGTAAGCCTTGCAAGCCTCCTCGTAGCGTTCCTGCCCAAACAGAACCTGACCCAGGTTGAACCAGTTTTCGTAAGAATAAACATCCACTACGAGTAACATCCTGTAATATTGCTCAGTAAGCTGTACGTCGTTCAGCTGTTCGGCACAAAAAGCGCCTTCGGACATTAAATCGGTGTTGTTCGGATTGTGTTCCAAGCCTTTCTGCACGAAATCCAGGGCTTCCTTGTATAGATTTTCAGCACTCAAAATATTCACCGCCTCGAGGCAAGCCAGGTCTTTATCGTATTGTTCTTTGTCTACCATGCTCTTGAGCAATGCCAGACCTTCCGTTTGTCTTTTGAGTTTAAAATAGGCGGCAGCACGTATAAAATCAGTCTCTTCCTGTTCAGGTAAACGGTCGAGCAAGTGCAGGGCTTTGAGCGGATTGCCGGTTTCTACAAACAAAATGGCTCTTTTAAGATGAATAACCGTACTGTTGGGATGAATACGCAATGCCGAGCTAACCACTTCAGATAGCTTATTGGTACGACCTC
>JAAZGQ010000225.1 GCA_012511135.1 Bacteroidales bacterium
ATACAGGAAATGAAGCTGAGTTACAAGGAAAATATGTTGAGTTTTTTGTATGCAGCCCTTAGTTACAGCAGTCCCGAGAGCAATCAATATGCCTATATGATGGAAGGCCTCGACCGGGACTGGAATTTTGTGGGTAATCAGACCAAAGCCACCTATACCAATCTTTCTCCGGGTGAATATGTCTTCAAAGTAAAAGGATCCAACAACAATGGAACCTGGAACGAGGAAGGTTCTTCGATAAAGTTGATAATTACACCTCACGTATTGCTTAGTCTGGGAATTAAGATTATTTACTTTGTTCTGGCTTTGTTGATTATAACTCTGATCATACGTAATTTAATGCGTATCAGCGAACGCAATCATCAACGGCAAATGGAAATACTCAGCGTTGAAAAAGAAAAAGAAGTGCACAAGGCCAAGATTCAGTTCTTTACTACTATAGCCCACGAGATTCGCAATCCTGTGTCACTGATTATTGCTCCTCTCGAAAAGATTCTGAAAATTCCTGAACTCAGTTCCGGGAAATTGGCCGAAGACCTAAAGATGATTCATCGTAACAGCCAGCGCCTGCTCTTTTTGGTCAATCAATTGCTGGATTTCCGGAAAATAGAACAGGAAGGCAGTCCGGCTCTTCACAAAGCAAAACACAGCCTCAGGAAATTACTTGACGATGTCAGCCAGCGTTTCCGTCCTGTAATAGAACAAGAAGGTAAACGATTTGAATGTAACTTTGATGAGTTGAATATTGAAACATGGTTTGATTATGAAGCCTTGACCAAGGTATTGAGCAATTTATTGTCGAATGCCGTCAAGTACACCAAGGATTACATACTGCTTAGCGCTACTGTAGACAGGGACAAAGAAATAATTGAAATTCTTGTTCAGGACAACGGCTGTGGCATTAGTCCCGACGAGCAGGAACAGGTTTTCGCTCCTTTCTATCAGGCCAAAGATCATATGCCCGGTACAGGTATAGGCCTGAATATTGTAAAAAACATGGTTGAGGCGCACAACGGAAATATACGCATTGATTCTGAGCCCGGCCAGGGTAGCATTTTTTATGTTGAATTGCCTTTGTGTGAGATGGAAGATCAAGCCCCGGGCAAAACGACAGCTTCGGCTACAAGTATTCTGCCCGGAGACATTGTGTCTGAAAACACCGAAGAGGGACAAACTTCAGAGACATCCTGTATTTTATTGGTCGAAGATAACCACGAAATGCTGCATTTCCTAAGTGAACGCATGTCGGAAGATTACAAGGTGCTGATGGCCAAAGACGGACAGGAAGCTCTGGATCTGCTTAAGGCAAACGATATTCAATTGATCGTCAGTGATTGGATGATGCCGGGTATGGATGGTATAGAATTTTGCCGACTGGTACGCAGGGATCAGTTTACCAGCCACATCCCTTTTGTTTTGTTGACCGCCAAAACCGACATTGATTCCAAGTTGCAGGGTTTGGATTGCGGAGCCGATGCTTATGTGGAGAAACCCTTCTCGATAGGTTATCTTAAAGCCACTGTCAAGAACTTGCTCGAATTGCGACGGATGCTGATACAAAAATTCTCCAGGATGCCCCTGGTGAATCTTAGCAGTATTGCGGGCAACAACGTGGAACAGGAATTTCTGCTGAGGATGAATCAGTTGATAGAAGAGAATTTTGCCAATCCGGAGCTTTCGGTCGATTTCCTGGCCAAAGAAATGTGTATCAGTCGCTCCCGCTTGTTTGCCAAAATTAAAACCCTGATTGATGTCACACCCAACGAATTAATCCAGATAATACGCCTCAAGAAAGCAGCAGCCTTGTTGCTGGAACAGCGTTATATGGTTGGAGAGGTGGCTTATATGGTAGGCTTCAACAATCCTTCGTATTTTTCCAAGTGTTTCCAGAAACAATTTGGCATGAAGCCCTTTGAATTTGTGAGCAGTCATCGTAAGCAAAACCCCGAAGCGCAGAGCGGAGAATAGTTTTTTTATTCAGAGAGGTACACTTTTACCGGAATTCTATATCTTTGTCCACTCAAGCTTCACCGGGGATTCTTGCCGGTTCGCGTGACATTCAGGGCGGTGTGGTGTAGTGGTCAGCACGTGACATTCTCAGTGTTGAGACCGGGGTTCGATTCCCCGCATCGCTACAAACTGCGCAATAGATCGTTGCGCAGTTCTTTGTTGAGCCTTTCTTCGGAGTGGTCCGACCCAAAATATGAGTAATATGGACAAAGCCCAACTTTTACTTTACTGCCCCGATAAACCGGGTATCATAGCGCAGGTCACCAATTTTATCACTGTAAACAAAGGGAATATTGTTTATTTGGATCAGCACGTGGACCATGTGGAGAATATTTTTTTTATGCGTATAGAGTGGGAGTTAGATCAATTTCTGATACCCAAAGAAAAAATCGATGATTATTTTCATACTCTTTATGCGCAAAAGTACGAGATGGTGTATCGCTTGTATTTTTCTAATCAAAAGCCCAGAATGGCCATCTTTGTTTCCAAGTTGTCTCATTGCCTTTACGACTTACTGTCTCGGTACACGGCAGGTGAGTGGCAGGTGGAGCTTCCTCTGATTATCAGTAATCATCCCGATCTGGAGCCTGTTGCTCAGCGATTCGGGATTCCTTACTATGTTTTTCCCATCACTGCCGAAAACAAAGCCCAACAGGAGCAGGAAGAAATGCGCCTGTTGGCCGAAAATCGTATAAATTTTATTGTGTTGGTCCGCTATATGCAGGTTATATCAGATCGTATGATCGATGCCTACCCCAACCGTATAATCAATATTCATCACTCTTTTTTGCCGGCTTTTGTAGG
>JAAZGQ010000226.1 GCA_012511135.1 Bacteroidales bacterium
CGATGAGTTTTTTGGCTTCTGATTCTTCTTTGGCGCGTACCGTGTAAGTGCCAAACTTATTGATTGACTGAGGGGTTAGCCCCAAATGCCCCATAATGGGAATGCCGGCGCTGAGTATGCGTTGCACAGACTCCATTATTTCGGAACCGCCTTCGAGTTTAAGAGCATCGGCATGGGTTTCTTTCATTATGCGTATGGCACTGGAAATAGCTTCCCTGGAATTGCCCTGATAGCTTCCGAAGGGCATGTCTACCACTACCAGGGCCCGCTTAACAGCCTTAGCCACCGATTTGCCGTGATAGATCATCTGATCCAGAGTGATAGGCAGGGTGGTAACATTTCCGGCCATTACGTTAGAAGCAGAATCTCCAACGAGAATAACGTCCATACCAGCCTGATCTATCAGCTTTGCCATAGAGTAATCGTAGGCCGTGAGCATGGCAATTTTTTCATTTCGCTGCTTCATTTCTGTCAGACGATGCGTCGTGACTTTGCGGGAATCTTCATTATGTACTGACATCGTATGTAGTGTTTAGTATTAAACATACAAAGATAAGGCTTAAATTTTATTTCATTTGCATACCTTTGACAAGAATTCTCAAAGGCCAACGATTCATGAATCCTTCCTCTGCTGATAATACCCGCTTCTGGTTCACTCTGGATAATGCCGCTAAAATATTTCCGGCCGTAATTTCGGACGAAACCCCTGTGGTGTTTCGCCTTACGGCAGTACTGAAACAAGCGATTAAATTGAATTTCTTTCAACAGGCTGTTTTGACGACAGAAAAACGTTTCCCCTACTTCAAGGTTCGTTTGAAAGAAGGCTTCTTTTGGTTTTATCTGGAAAACCTGCCAGGACATATTCCGCTCAGTCACGAAACAAAGAAATTGTGCAAAAAGTTCTCGAAATACCAAATGCTGGTTCGTATCTTAATCAAGGAAAACCGAATCAACCTTGAATTTTCGCATATCCTGACCGATGGTGGCGGTGCCTTTGAATTTCTGAGAACTCTGCTGATCGAATATTCCATGCTCTGCGGAGCCTCAGTGCCGGTAGAATATCCCTACATTAAACCTGAATCCCCTATCCTGGAAGAAGAATACGAGGACGCCTACAAAAGGCATTTCAAAGAAGAAGCTCCTCCTATTCTAAAACGTTCAGCGGCCTTTCATCTTCCCTTTAAACTCAATACTAAACCCCGGTTCAGACAATTTACGGCGATATTAAGTGTTGAAAAAATGAAACAACTGGCCAAAACAAAACAGGTAAACATCACTGTTTATCTGGTCGCTGTTTACCTTTTTGTTTTACAGGAAATTTTTGAAGGTTTGCCACCGGCCGCTAAACGCAGACAAAAAAAATGCATGCGCATTCAGGTTCCTATAAACTTACGTACAATTTTACCCTCGAAAAGCCTGAGAAATTTCAGCTTGTTTTTGATGCCCGAAATCGATCTGCGCCTGGGTCAATACACTTTTGACGAAATATTAAAAACAGTTTACCATCAAATGCAGTTGGAAAGCGACGAAAAATTAATTTCCAAAAATATTGCCCGCAACGTAGGCAGCGAAAAGAAAATTTACATTCGGGCCATACCGTTTTTTATTAAACGAGCTGAGTTGCAAATGAAATACTATTCGCTGGGCACCCGCCAATACAGCCGAGTCATAGACAACATGAACAAGATCAGCTTGCCGAAA
>JAAZGQ010000227.1 GCA_012511135.1 Bacteroidales bacterium
GCCAAAATACCGCCGTCTACGTAAAGAATGTGTCCGTTCACGAAATCCGAGGCTGCAGAAGCCAGAAAAACGGCCGGTCCCTGTAAATCTTCCGGGGTTCCCCAACGAGCTGCAGGTGTTTTGGCAATAATAAAATCGTTGAATGGATGCCCCGGCACTCTTAATGGAGCTGTTTGAGGAGTAGCGATATAGCCTGGTCCGAGGCCGTTTACCTGAATATTGAATTCGCCCCACTCGCTGGCCAGATTGCGGGTGAGCATTTTGAGGCCGCCTTTGGCTGAGGCGTAGGCAGCTACGGTTTCCCGCCCCAACTCACTCATCATGGAACAAATATTGATGATTTTACCGGATTTTTTCTTTATCATGCCGGGAACAACAGCTTTGGACACGATAAAAGGTCCGTTCAGGTCGATGTCAATCACCTGGCGAAATTCGGCAGCGGTCATTTCGACAGCAGGAATGCGTTTGATGATGCCGGCGTTGTTTACCAGAATGTCTATTACGCCCACTTCTTTTTCGATTTGAGCTACCATGGCGTATACCTGATCTTCGTTGGTGACATCACAGATGTAGCCTTTGGCTTCGATGCCTGAAGCCCTGTATTCTTCCAGGCCCTTTTCGACCAACTCGGGCTTAATATCGTTGAATACAATTTTGGCACCGGCCTGTGCATAAGCCTTGGCTATAGCCATTCCGATGCCGTATGATGCGCCCGTTACCAGCGCAATTTTTCCTTCTAATGAAAATGGATTCATGTTTATGTTTATTTTGTTATCTCAATTCGGTAAATGTGAAGAAATCCTGATCACCATAATCAAGGTTCTCGCCGCCCATACCCCAGATAAAGGTATAATTGTTGGTGGCAGCTGCTGAATGTATCGACCATTCGGGAGATAAAACAGCCTGGTTGCGTTTCATCCAGATGTGACGGGTTTCGGTGGGCTCACCAAGAAAATGGCAAACGGCATGTTCTTCGGGCAGATCAAAATAGAAATAGGCTTCCATACGACGACTGTGAATATGAGCGGGCATGGTATTCCAGATGCTGCCCGGAGCCAGCTCGGTCATTCCCATTTGCAATTGACAGGTTGGTAAGACCTGGTTCACGATCATTTTATTTATGTAGCGATGGTTGGAACTTTCCAGGCTGCCCATTTCGGCAACGATGGCATTTTCTTTAGTGATTTTTTTGTCCGGATATGTTTTGTGTGCAACCAGCGAGTTGAAATAAAACAAGGCCGGGCTGGCAGCGTCTTTGCTTTCGAAGTAAACTTCTCTGTCACCTGCACCCAGATAAAGAGCCTCTTTGTATTTTAAGGTAAATTGTTCATCACCTACTTTAACTATGCCTTCGCCCAGGCCGACATTGAAAATACCCAGTTCACGCCTGTGAAGAAAAACAGGGGCTTTGAGCGCGTCGATAGCTTCCAGTTTAAGGGATTCACCCTGAGGCAGTGCTCCACCTACTATCATACGGTCGTACATGGAATAAACCATGTTTACTTCGTTGGCAACAAACAGATTGTCGATATGGAAGTCCCTTCTAAGTTCTTCCGTATCATAACGTTTTACATCCCTCGGATGCGCCGCATAGCGGAGTTCGTAGTTGGTTTTCATAATAATATATTGTTTTAAGTGTAAAAAGACCTTTTATTCATAAGTTGCAAAAGTAACATAAATCTGTTATTTATGGAAAAGCTTCCCGTTATTTTTCTTTTTTAACTAAACAGGCGCAGCTAAGGCCTGAGAAATTAACATTAATTGTATGGGGAATTCTTCCATCAGATTAAACTATTTTTCAAACCAGGCATCCAAAAGCCGTCATTTTTATCGTAAATAATCTATTTATTCAATCAGCAAATTTTATGAGAAGAATTTTCTTTGCCCTCTTCCTGCTTTCAGTTAGTCCGCTTGTTGCTCTTGCAGCCGAATACAGTATACAATCAAAGATGTTGGACAAAGCCACTGACGGAGCAATAGAGATGGGATCGGTGCGTTTGCTTGCTCCCGGTGATTCCAGTCTTATTGTGGGCACTTTGAGTGATCAGGCCGGACGTTTTACTTTATCGAAAATCAGTACTGGAAAATACATAATGGAATGCCGTTATCTGGGCTACAAAACCTTTTACAAAGACATCGAAGTAAAAGATAAATCTATCATTCTGCCCAATATATACATGGAAGAAGAATCCAAACAACTGGATGAAGTACAGGTAACCGGTATGGCAGCCCAAATGATTGTCAAGGTTGACACCATAGAATATAATGCGGCTGCATTTAAAACGGCCGAAAATGCGGTGGTCGAAGATTTGCTCAAACGTCTGCCCGGGGTACAAATCACGGATGGAAGCATTACCGTTAACGGAGAAAAGATCTCGCGCATCAAAGTGGACGGCAAGAAATTTTTTGACGGAGATATTGAGATGACTACCAAAAACCTGACGGCCGATATGATCGATAAAATTCAGGTGGTGGACGAAAAATCGGATATGGCCAAATTAACCGGCTTTGAAGACGAAAACACAGAACGCATTATCAATTTACAACTCAAACCCAACAGACGTAAGGGTGTTTTTGGTAACCTAAGCGCTGCCGGAGGAGCCGATATTGACAATGGTTTTAATTACGACGCCTCTACTTTTCTGGACGATGATTTTCGCTACAATGCCAATGCTTTTTTGAATATAATGTCTGCCAACGCCCAAACTGCCGTAGTAGGCGGGGCCAACAATATCAACAGCAGTTTCAGCGGCCGCGGTCGTGGATTTCGTGGCTGGGGAGGCAGCAACGGCATTACCAATACCCAAAACCTGGGATTGAACAACAATACCCAGATAAAGGAAGGTTTGCTTATTGGAGGAGACGCTCCTTACAACCATTCCACCAATCATTCAGAAACCGAAAGTTCCAGGGACAGCTGGCTGAGTGGGGACACTATCAGCAACAACGACAAGAGTGTTTCTAACTCTATCAGCGACAACGCCAACCTGAGGTTGGAAATGGAATGGAAACTGGATTCTTTGAATACCCTTATCGTACAGCCCTCTGTTTCTTACAGCATTAATCAGACCGACAGAAATCAGGAATACGATTATTACAACAACGGAGACAGCACCAGCTGGGGAACTTCCGATAATCTGAGCAATTCTCTGAACTTAAATTCCCGATTGAATTTGATATACAGTCATAAATCCAGTCAAAAAGCCGGCCGTTCCATCACAATGAATCTGGGTGGCAGCTATGGGGAATCGAACAGCACCGGCTATAATAAATCGATTAAAAACACTTTGGATTCCATCGTGAATTTAGATCAGAAGAGTCTGAATACTTCCGGATCATATGGTATGAATATGCGCGCCTCTTATGTGGAACCTTTGTGGAATTTACAAAATTTCATTGAGGCAGCCGTTTCGTTCAATTATTCCGGACGTGATTCCGAAAAAGAGCAATTTGACAACGACGGCAGTGGCAAATATCCTGTCGAAAATAAAGATCTCGAATACAGCAATTCTTTTAAGAATTACAATTTCACCGAAACAGCTGAATTGAATTACCGTTATGTCAGCGAGGTCTGGAATATTATGGCAGGCTTCAGAGCAGAACCTGCTCAGACTTTTAGTTACACCACCTACGGGGATGGCACGGGTTATGATATTTCGCAAAGTGTTTTCAATTTTTCTCCTTCCCTGAGTGTTCGATATGTACTGGGGGAACGCAGGAATTTTATCCGTATGGAATATCGCGGACGTACTCAGGAGCCATCTGTCACCCAGATGCAGCCGGTCAAAAACAATTCCGACCTGATGAACGAAACAGTAGGTAATGCCAAACTGATTCCGTCCTATAATCAAAACCTCAGACTGATCATGTCCAAATACAATCCCGAAACCTTTGCTTCCTGGAATGCCACTTTATTTGGAGACGTCACCAAAGATGCTTTAGTGGCCAACAGTATTTACGATATTACCAGCAAACAATACAATCAAACCGTCAATGCCGACCGCTCTCCCTTCAATCTGAACGGAAGGTTTATGTATAATACTCCCTTAATTCCGAACCGCTTGCATTTCAATACGGGAAGCTCGGTCAATTATGCAGAAAGAATTGGTTATTCCAGTAGAAAAGTAAGTGATCTGGACATTGAGAATCTGCCTCTGGGAGACCGAAGTATTACACAAATTTACGGATTCAGCGAAGATTTATCTTTGACTTTTACCCACGATATCATGGAAATTGGCGCCAGGGGTTCTTTTAGTTATAATAATTCATTGAACAACTTAAACAACACCGACCAAACCACACTCAACTGGTCCGGCAGCGGTAATATTAATTTGCATTTGCCCAACAGTATCAATATTTCCACCGATATCAGTTACAGTGATCGATACGGTTACGCTAATTTTGACCAGACGGAAATTTTGTGGAACGCAACCATAGACAAAACCATCAAAAACAAATTAACCGTATCACTCACAGTAAACGACATTCTACGTCAAAGACTTAACGTCAGACAAAATTACGGAGACAACAACGTCTCTTACAGTAGATACAATACATTACCCGCTTATTTTCTGTTGAGCTTCAGTTACAGGATTCAATCTTTCGGAGGTGGCAATAGCAGCAACCAGCAAGGTATGCCACAACGTATGGGCCGCGGTATGGGCGGGTATGGAAGAGGCATGGGAGGTTCATTCCCTCCTGGCATGTAATTTTAGGTTTTGATTTAGGTTATGGAAATGCTTCTCTGTGTTGAGAGGCATTTCTCTTTTAGATTTATTGGCATTTATTTTCATTGTTTGTTAAATGTGGCTTTAAACTATCTATACAAGCACTCGTCTAAGTTTGCGTTGATCTTTTGTATAATTATTGTCCCATGAGATTTATTCTTACTGCATTCTTCCTGACTTTATTTAGTCTGAGTTTATTTTCCCAACACAGTATTCAAGGCAAATTGCTTGACAAGGAAACGGATGGCCCCATAGAAATGGCCACCATCCAACTGCTTTCTGCCAAAGATTCCAGCCTCATTAACGGAGCGGTAAGTGATTATGCCGGTCGCTATTCTTTTTCAAAAGTAGACAAGGGCAACTACCTGATTTTGTATAAATATTTGGGATACAAAGAAGTTTTTATGGAAGTCGAAGTGGAAGATAAATCCAAACTCCTTAAAAATGTCTATCTCGAAGAAGAATCCACCAATCTTGATGAAGTAGAGATCACCGGAATGGCAGCGCAAATGATCATTAAAGGAGATACTACAGAATACAATGCAGCCGCCTTTAAAATGCAGGAAAATGCTGTGGTTGAGGATTTGTTCAAACGATTACCGGGTTTTATGATTGATTCAAACGGTAATATTACCGTCAATGGAGAAAATATAGGCCGCATAAGAATTGACGGTAAAAAATTCTTTGACGGTGATATGGAAATGATTACCAAAAATTTTACGGCAGACATGGTCGATAAGATTCAAGTGTTCGATGAATTGTCGGAGATGGCTCAATTGACAGGAATCGAGGATGAAAACACGCAGAGGATCATCAATATCACACTCAAACCGGACAGACGCAAAGGCGTTTTCGGACATGTCGCAGGTGGTTTAGGGGCAGATTTTGACCAGGGATTAAACTACGACGAAAACTTTTTTAAAGACGATTTTCGGTACGACGCCAATAGTATGATTAATCTGTTCAAAGAAGATTTCCGGGCTTCATTTACAGCCGGCGCCAATAATATCAATTCCAGCCGTAGTGGCCGGGGAAGGGGAAGCAGAGGATTTAGCGGAGGCAGCGGAATTACTTCGATGCAAAATTTGGGCTTAAATATCAATGCCGAGCCCAGGGATAAAATGGAAATAGGTGGAAGCACCAGTTATAATCATACTTCGAATTACGGAAAAACGGAATCTTTTCGCGAAAGCTGGCTCAAAGATGTTACCAATACCAACAACTCTACATCAACTTCGCATTCAGAAAGCAACAATGCCCATTTAGGTTTTGAAATGAGGTGGCAAATCGATTCGTTGAGCACTCTGATCATTCAACCCAGTGCCTCTTACGGCTTGAGTTCCAGCGTCAGTGAAAGAGAATTTGATTATTACACAAACGGAGACAGCACCAGTTGGGGTGATTCCAAAAACAACAATTTGTCCAATAACCTGAACACCTCCCTGAACCTACTGTTCAGTCATCGATCCGGACAGAAAAAAGGCAGGGTACTGACCCTTAATTTAAACGGGAGTCTGGGCGAAAACGAAGGCCAGGGTTATAATCAATCCAATAAGTACACTCCCGATTCTGCAATCTTGCTGGATCAAAAATCGATCAACACCTCCGATTCATACAGTCTCAGATTAAGAGCCTCGCTGGTTGAACCCTTATGGGATTTACAAAACTTTTTGGAGTTCAATGCTTCTGTAAATTATTCAAAAAGAAATTCGATACGTAATCAATATGACAAAGACGAAAGCGGCGATTACAGTCTTTTTAACGATGAATACAGTAACGAGTTCTGGAATACCGGTTTTTCTGAAAACCTGGCAATCAACTATAATTATCGCGACGAAAAACTAAACATTGTAGCCGGTGTTACGGCAGCTCCTTCTCAAAGCTACAGTTATACACTCTATGGCGACGGCGAAGTCAGAGATATTGAGAACAAAGTATTCAATTATTCTCCCAACCTGAGCATTCGTTACAATATTGGCGGGGAACGGCGAAATTACATCCGGGTTCAGTACCGCGGACGTTCTTCTGAACCCAGTGTTTCACAAATGCAACCGGTCAAAAACAATACCAACCTGATGCGAGAGACAGTAGGGAATCCATTACTGCTTCCGGCTTTCAGTCACAGCCTTAGTATCAATTATTCTAAATCCAATCCCGAAACCTTGTCTTCTTTCAGCACCTCGGTCAGCAGCAGCATGGACAAAGACGCCCTGGTTTCCAACAGCATCTACGATGCTTCGGGCAAAGAATACAGTCAGACAGTCAATGTGGACAGAGCTCCTTTTGGTTTAAACGGCAGTGTTATGTACAACAGGCCCATAATTAAGAACAGGTTGCATTTTCAAACCAGCACTTCGGCAGGATTGAATCAGCGAATCGGTTATTCGAGCAGGAACGTTTCGGACGAGGATATTGATGTGGACAACCTGATGTTGGGAGACCGCAGCGTTACCAATACCTACAATGCCAGCGAAAATTTATCGCTCACCTTTACACACGATATCGTCGAAGCCGGTTTCAGAGGTCGTTTCAATTATTCCAGAAGCCAGAACAACCTGAATCCGGAACGCATACAGAACACCATCAACTGGTCCGCCACGGGCAATGTAAGTCTTCATCTGCCTTACGACATTAATATTGACAATGATTTAAGTTTTAGTGCCCGCCAGGGATACGCTAATTTTGATCAAAACGAATTGCTATGGAACGCAACCATAGACAAAGCTATCTTCAAAAAGAAATTCACCCTGCAGTTAAGAATCAACGATATTCTGAGACAAAGGCAGAACATAAGTCAAAGCATCGGCGACAACTCGGTTTCCTATAACAAGTCGGATATGCTGACCGCTTATTACATCATCACTTTGAGTTACCGTATCAGGCAATTCGGAGGCCGGGCTGGCGGTTCAGGCCGTGGCGGTAGTGGTGGCGGTGCTCCCAGGGGTGGTATGCGGGGCATGCCCGGCGGAGGTTACGGCGGCTAATCCGGCAGCTCTAATTTCGGAGCTTGGAACAACAAAACTCCCTGATTAATATCTCCGCTGGCTCCAGGCAAAGCCTGTGATATAAACAAAAGCAAACAGAGGAAGTATAAAACCCAAAGCCATGCTTTGTTCACCTATCAGTCCCATTACTACAGGGAAGATGGCTCCTCCGATCAGACTCATAATGATATAAGAAGAGGCCTTTTTGGTATGCTCTCCCAGACCTCTTACCCCCAGGGCAAAAATGGTCGGAAACATAATGGACATCAAAAAGAAACTCAGGTAGAGAGCATAGACAGATACTGTACCTAAAGAAAAGATCACTACCAGCATACAAAGTACCGACAGACTGCCGAACAAGGCCAGCAGAGTGGAAGGCTTCATCACTTTCATCAGGCCTACACTGCTAAGACGTCCCACCAGAAATAAGCCCATTCCACCGAAGCTGAGCAAACGAGAGGCCTGTAAATTCGTAAGACTGGTGTCCAGCTCAGTGACGTAATTGATGAAAAAGCTGAATATTCCGGTTTGCGCTCCTACATACATGAATTGGGCTATAATGGCAAAAATCAGATTCTTGTGTGACCAGATCGAAGTAGCGGGTTTTTGAAGCTGCTCCTCTCCTTCCGTCGGATTTATTTCGGGCAATTTAATAAAAAACAAGGCCAGGCCTACCAGCAATACGGCCAGACCGACAAATATATAAGGTTTGGCGATGGCCATATTGTCACCCTGTTCGGCTCCAAAAATCAAAGCACCCCCAATGAGCGGTCCCAGGATCCAGCCAACCCCGTTGAAAGCAGCTGCCAGGTTGATGCGCTGAGCCGACGAAGATTCACTACCCATAGAAGTAGCATAGGGATGCGCCGCCGTTTCAATAATACATAAGCCGCAGGCAATAATAAACAAAGCAATCAAAAAATAGATGGGTGTATGAAAAAAGGCCGCCGGAATAAAGGCAAAGGCGCCCAGAGCAAACAAACTTAAACCACTGATTATGCCACGTTTATAGCCCACTTTATTCAACAGGAGGCCGGCCGGAATGGCGATAATAAAATAACCGATGTAAGTCGAGAACTGAATAAAACCCGATTCGGCCTTGCTCATATTGAAAGTTCCCTGAAATTGCTTGTTGAGCACATCCAGCAAACCATGGGCAGAACCCCAGAGCAAATACAGGCTGGCAATCAGGATAAATGGAATCAGGTAGTTTTTTCCGCTTCGGCTGGTAAACATGTTTGTCTTCATAGTATTTGAAAAAGCGCAAATATATATCAAAAAGCGCAATCCTGGCGTTTAATTTGCTACTTTTGCAGGCAAAATAACACTAACATTGGCTAAAAGAAAAAAAGAACTCCCCTTGTTGGAGAATATAGAGATCGA